>JBIKVO010000422.1:0-2989 GCA_044356795.1 Caulobacterales bacterium | reverse complement strand
GTCGGCGTCTTCGCCGGCGCTGATCTCGGCGAGCGCGACGATAGACAATGCGCGGCGCTGGAGCTGCCACTCGTCATTGGCTTCCATCAAGACGGCGCCGACGAGGCGCACGATCGACGCTTCGTTTGGAAAGATGCCGACGACATCGGCGCCCCGCTTCACGTCCTTGTTGAGCCGTTCCAAACCGTTGGTGGAGTGGAGCTTGGCGCGGTGGGCGGCGGGGAAGTCCATAGAGGCCAGCACATCGTTTTCGTTCGGCGACTTGCGCGGCCTTCGGCCACGGTTCGCCTCACCATCCATCGCCTCGGCGAGCTTGGGATGGGTCTCGCGCACGGCATCGGCGACGGCGCGCCAGGCGGCGTGAGCCTTCTCCGCGTTGGGCGCGGTGAAGGCTTCGCGCAGCAAAGCTGCGAGGCGCGATTGCTGCGCTTTCGGCACGCGGGCAAGCAGATTTCGCGTGGTGTAGACGCGGCAGCGCTGCCAGGTCGAGCCGTTGAGCGCCTTCTGAATTGCGGCTTTGAGGCCTTGATGGGCATCGAACACGACGCGCTTCACGCCCTTCAGGCCCCGCTTCACAAGGCTGCGAAAGAGGTCTGTCCAAAACACGCTCGCCTCACTGTCGCCGATGGAAAGGCCAATGATTTCACGCTTGCCATCGGTGTTTGCGGCCACAGCGATTATAGCGGCGACCGAGACAATTCGGCCGCCCTGGCGCTGTCTCAGATAGGTCGCGTCCAGCCGCAAATAGGGCCATTCGCCCTCAAGCAGACGGTTAAGAAATAATCCGACGCGCTCATCGATTTCCTTGCATAGTTTGGACACTTGGCTCTTGGAACTGCCGCTCATGCCCACGGCCTGCACGAGCTCTTCGACGTGGCGGGTGGACACGCCATTGATCCGTTCGTCGGGAAATCGATTCCCCTGTATGTGGGTTTTAACGATCGCGATGTGATCATGATCGTTAGATCGGTATGGCCCGAGATTCCCCTGGTTTGAGCCGTGATCCGGCGTGGGCGTGCCGATTTTTCATTGCATGTCGGACAGTCGCTTGGGCGTGCCTGCAAGGCTCGGCCCGTATACAGGAGAGACATCTATGATGACACCCATGGCCGCCGGCGTTGATGTCGGGCGGGATTGGTTGGACGTTGCCGTTGCTCCGTCAGGCCGCAGTTTCAAAGCGCCCAATGCACCTTCCGGAATTGCCGCCATCGTGGATCGCCTCACCCGGTTGGGCGTCAAGCGCGTCGTGCTTGAATCCATCGGCACTTATGGTGCGCGCCTCGTACGGGCGCTGGCGGCTGCCGGTTTTTCTGTCGGTGTCGTCGATCCCAAACGCATTCAAGCGCTAAGACTCGCCGAAGGCGGCAAAGCCAAAACTGACCCACTGGACGCAAAGCTGATCGCGCGGTTTGCTCTGCTCATGCAAGACACCGCACGTCCCGTTCCATCGCCAGAAGCCCTTGAACTACGCGCCCTTTCGACCCGCAGGCGCCAGCTGGTCGAAATGATCGCGATGGAAAAAACCCGTCTCAAGCAGGCTCTCGACGACGCCATGATCGAAAGCCACAAGGCGATCATTGCGTTGCTGACGACCGAGCGCGCGCGTAGACACCCATATCGAAGCGCGCGCGCGGGCCGATCGCGCCGGCGCTGAAAAGCTTGCGCTGTTGCAAACCATTCCCGGCATTGGTCCAACAATTGCGGCCACTTTGGTCGTGGATTTGCCCGAATTGGGCGGACTTGACCGCAAATCAATCGCAAGTCTCGCTGGCGTGGCGCCGCATGTCAGTCAAAGCGGGGCCGGGCCTGCGCGCGCCCATATTCATGGCGGACGGCCTTGCGTGCGTGCAGCGCTTTACCGCGCTGCTCTCAGCGCTGCCCGATCAGACCGCGGGTTCAAAGCCGAGTATCAAGCCATGCGCCTCGCCGGCAAACCCGCCAAGGTCGCCCTCATCGCTATCGCTCGGAAAATCATCGTCATTGCCAACACGATGATCAAAGAAAAACGCCCGTGGAGCAACCGAGGGGATTGACGAAGAACACAGTCGCCAGGTCGATTTCTGCTCCTCCTCACCCTGGATGACCGCCGTCAGCGCCTTTTTGCGGAAATCGATGCCCCGCATCGATTTCTCATCGCTCAAAGTCCATCAGCCTGCGCGGCTCCAGAATGAAGCCGGGATAATAGCTTGGCCCAGAGCGGAGTTTCGGGATCTCCAGGTCCAGCGCGCCAACCCGTGTTTCAAGCACCCGGTCGCGGTAGCCATTAGGATAAGTCGCGCGCTCGGGCGAGCGTTCGTGGCGGGTGGCGCCGGCGGCATTGTCGACGTCAAAGTCCATCAGCCGGTTGAGCGTGGTCTCGGCCAGCACGTGAAAGAAGTCGCCATCTTCGCTGGCCTGGAGAGCAGCGAGCAATTGCTGCAAGTTTTGCCGACAGACTGGCGGCCAAAGAGGCGACTTCGACGCCGTCGCGTCCGGGCGCGCGGCGATGAAGTTCGATGCGCGCGACGGGCGCCGCGCCTGGTCCATTGAGAGGCATGAGGACTTCCGATCCGACCGCGCTCTTGCGGATTTCGATGCGGCCGTGCGCCTTTTCGCCGGTTTCGGCGCGTGCACGATCAAGCGGCAGGGCGTGGTCGGACAAGCCTTGGGGGGAAGACCGCAGAACGCTTCGGCGATCTTGTCTTTCCATTGGCGCTGGCCATTGGCGCTGGCCATTGGCGCTGGCAACTGGCGCGGATTGTCCTTGACCGCAGACAGATAATGGCCGCGCCGATCGCGGTTGTGGCGGCAGATTTCTTTCTGCGTGAAGAGGACGTCACCGGTAATGACCGCACCGTCAAGCGGCAATTCCTTGAACAGCGTCAAGGCCGCGCTCATCTCTTTTTGGTCAGGCGAGACAACCAAATCGCCGATCACAACACGCAAATCGCTGGCAAACGCCGACAATAAGTGAATGGTTTTCGCGTAAAGACGCGGCTGCCATGCGGGG
>JBIKVO010000421.1:0-2995 GCA_044356795.1 Caulobacterales bacterium | reverse complement strand
GTCGATGGGCATGAGCGGTGATTTCGAGACTGCGATCGATTTCGGCGCCACGATGGTGCGTGTTGGCGCGGCGGTGTTCGGCGCGCGGCGTTAAATCCTATTCCCACTGATCGAGCAGCGCGTCCATATCGTCATCAGAGAGGCCGAAATGATGACCCACTTCGTGCACCAGGACATGGGCGATCAGGTCTTCTAGGCTTACGCCGCCGCGTTCGGCCCACTCATCGAGGATCGGGCGGCGATACAGATACACCATCGGGATGATCGGCGTGGGATCGCTCAACGACTGGCGGGTCAGATCCACCCCCGTGTAGAGGCCGGTCAGTTCAAACGCGTCCTCGATGCCGAGATCCGCCAAAACGGCCTCGTCTGCGAAATCCTCGATACAAAACACAATGCCGCCCGTCAGCTTTCGGAACGGGGCGGGCAGTTTTTCCCAGGCGTCGCGGGCGATTTCTTCAAAATCGTCCAGCGACGGGGCAGCAAGAGCGGCGTGAGAGTTCATGCCTTGGCGTTTAGCCTAGCTTGGGCGATCGCGTCGATGGCGCGCATTTGCGCCACGCTGTCCTCGATCGTCACCAGGGGCTTTGCGCGCCCCGCGCACGCATCGATAAAGTTGGCCAGCTGGGCGTCATAGGTGGACGGCAGTGGCGCAATCTCCGGAGTGTCGTGCGGGCCCGGCGCGCTGCGCACGATTTTCGCGCCGCTCTGCGGGGCGATGTAATTGGTGATCTCGACAGCCCGCCCGCCCAGCTGAAAGCCTGCCCGCGCCATCGGCTGCGGGGCCCGCATTCCGCACATCAGCACCGCCGGCGCATCGCCAAAGCGCAGATGCGCCACAGTTGCGGCGTCAACGCCGTCCTCGATCTCGGCGTAGGCGCGCTCCACCACCGGTTCACATCGGAATGCGCTGCGCAGCAAATGCAGCGGATAGCAGCCCAAATCCATCAGGGCGCCGCCGCCCAACGTCTTGGACCAGCGCAACTCCCCCGGGATTTTCGGGATAGTGATTTCAAAGTTCGCCACCGCCTGGGAGATCGGCCCGCTGGCGTGCAATTCCTCCAGCAGGGCGGCGTTCAGCGCGTGATGGCGCCAGTGATAGGCTTCCATGAAGAGGCGATCGGATGCGCCCGCCGCGGCCGCGATCGCTTCGGCTTGCGTTGCGGACAGGCACAAGGGCTTCTCGCACAGCACATGCTTGCCGGCGCGCAGGGCCGCAATGCTCCATTCAGCATGCGCGGCGGGGGGAAGGGCGATATACACGGCGTCCACATCCGCGCGCTCGATCAGGGCGCCATAGTGGTCAAGCGCGGTAGGAATGGCGTGAGCTGCTGCAAACGCCCGCGCGCGATCGCCGTCACGGGCGGCCACCGCTGTCACTGCCACATCGCTGCGCGCGCGGGCCGGCGTGATCAGGGCGCTGGGGGCAATTTTCGCGGCCCCCAAACAGCCTATGCGCAGCATGGCCTTGCTCCTAAGGTGGGAGAACAAACACGGGAGGAGAACCCATGAATGCCGCCACACTGCCGCATGGGCTTGCCGCCATCAATCTCAAAGATAGTCGCCAGTTCCTGGAGGCGCCGCCCCATGATCTGTTTGCGTGGCTGCGCACACATGCGCCCGTGCATTGGAACGCAACGCCGGATGGGCCGGGATTTTGGAACATTACTCGCTACCAGGATGTGCTGCGGGTCGCCAACGATCCTGAAACCTTTTCATCGGCACGCGCCAATGGCGGGCACCGCATTTTCGACGAAAATGATGTTGCCAGCGAGGGCGTCGACACGTCGATGATCTCGATGGATCCACCCGAACATCTGGAACATCGGCGCGTCGTGATGCCGGGCTTCACGGCTGCGCGGATGGCGCAGATGGAGGTTGGCATTCGCGCGCGCGGCGTGGCGCTGATCGAAGCCTTGATCAAGCGCTACATCGATGGCGGGCGTGCACCGATTGACTTTGTTGAAGGCTTCGCGGCGCCGTTCGCCATTCAGACGCTGGCGGAATTGTTCGGCGCATCAATGGATGATGGCGCGCGGCTGTTTGAGTGGTCCAATGCGGTGGTGGCGGAGGAAGATCCCGAACTTCGCCCAAGCCAAGCCTATATCGATGCAAAAATCATGGAGATGGTGCAGTTCAGTTTCGCCTTGCGCGCCGCGCGTGAGGCCAATCCAGGCGGCGATCTGATCTCCATGCTGGCGCGCGCTAAAATTGGCGGCGCGCCGATCAGCCCCGGTGTTTACATCGCCACCTTCATTCTGCTGGTTGTGGCGGGGAATGAAACGACACGCAATTCCATCACCGGCGGGCTTTTGGCGTTTCATCAGTATACAGAGGAACGCGCCAAGGTGATCGCCGATCCGTCGGTGCTTCGCAGCGGCGCCGGTGAAATCGTGCGCTGGATCAGTCCGGTGCACCATATGCGACGCACCGCAATGGCCGATTGCATGATTGGCGATCAGCCGATCAAGCGCGGCGATCGCGTGGTGATGTGGTACCCGGCGGCCAATCGCGATCCGGATGCTTTTCTTGATCCCGATCGCTTCAACCTCGCGCGCTATCAAGATCCTGGCGCGCCGCGGCATCTCGGCTTTGGCACAGGCCAACATGTGTGTGTTGGCCAGCGCCTCGCGGAGTTGCAGATCAAAGTGGCATTCGAGGAATTGTTTGCGCACCTGCCCAGGCTTGCGCCGGTGGGGCAGGGGCGGCGGGTGCTGTCGAACTTTATTAATGGCTGGAAGGAACTGCCGGTGGATTTGGGGGTTTGAGATGTTTTTCGCCAAAGGCCCAAGCCCACCGGGCAAGCTTCTCCTTATCTAGTCACGAAGCATTTCGTCGCGCACGATGTCGATGAACATGTCCGGCATCCCCAATCGTTGATTGGGCAAAGGACAGCACGGCTTGGCGCCCATCGGCGTCAGACACGGCGGCTCTGATGGCGCTGCGTTCTGCATTGCGTTTGTCGAAGTCGATCCGGCCTACGGGCTGACCGACA
>JBIKVO010000420.1:0-2998 GCA_044356795.1 Caulobacterales bacterium | reverse complement strand
AACACCTCCACGATGACCAGGGTGGAGCGGCCGATCATGACGGCGCCCCGGAAAAACAAACGCCGCCCTTGGCGCGCGGCAGTTGCGGCGCCATGTCGTCAGCCAAGGCGGCGAGGCCGCCTGGAGCAATCCCGAGCCGGCCGCCCATGGTCGGCTGGGGACAGTTTGCTCTCAATGCCACAGCTTGCGCGCCGTCCGGGCGGCCGACCGGTAACGGCTCGGCCTGCAAGCACGCCAGATGGAGTGAATGCGCCGCCATGCCCAAGGCCAAGTCGCCCCCCATGCCCGCCACGCCGGCGCCGAAACCGAAACCGAAACCGAAAGCTGCAAAAACCACGATGGCGGCCGCCAAACCCCCGCCGGCGAAATCTGCAGCGCCAAAGACGGCACAACCGGCCGGTACGGCCAAGCCGGCCAGAACCACGGCAACGACCAAGGCGGCGGTGAAACCAGCCGCCAAGCCGACGCCGCGATCTGCAGCCCGCGCAGGCCTGGCCGCCGGCGCGCGCGCGCCGGCCTTCACCGCGGCGCTGGCCGACGGCGGTAAGGTTTCGTTAGCGGGGCTGAAGGGCCGCACGATCATCCTGTTCTTCTACCCGAAAGATGACACCACCGGGTGTACGCAAGAAGCAAAGGACTTTTCGGCGCATGCGGGCGATTTCGAGGCGCTCGGCGCCACCGTGATCGGCATTTCCCCCGACAGCCTGGACAGCCACCGCAGATTCAGCGCCAAGCATGGGCTGAAAATTCCCCTTGCCAGCGACCCTGATAAGGCAATGTGCACCGCTTTTGGGGTATGGGTGGAGAAGTCGCTCTATGGCCGCTCATATCTGGGCGTCGAGCGGACAACGGTTTGGATCGGACCGGACGGGCGAATCGTACAAGTATGGACAAAGGTTAAAGTGGCCGGACATGCTGGCGCGGTGCTTGCCGCGCTGCGCGCCGGCGGCGCTTAATCATGGGCAAAAGTTCACGACAATTGCTGAATTTTTGCGCATCGACGGGCCGTCACTGGCGCCCTTCTCGCATGGCGATGCAGGATTACGTAAAAATTCCCGTAATCTGGCGCCTCAAGCGGTTGCATTCAGAGGGGGGAATGAGCGATATGACGAAACAAGAGCGAGAAGCAGCAACGGTAGGCGGGTCGGTGTCGGCATGAAGAAGCTGGGCCACAAGGCAAAGTCGCTGTTCGATCGGCTGTTCCCTGAACGCCAGATTTATCACCGCAGCGGCGGCACGGTTCGCTATATCTCTCTGTCTCCGTCCAGACAGGCGCTGGTTGCGCTTGCGGGCGTGGGCCTGGCGGGATGGACGGCCTATCTTAACGTCAACTTTTTCACCGGCGGGATCGGACCGCGCTCCGAGACTGAGGCCGATCGCACCCTGCAAACCTATCAGCGCTGGCTGAAAGAGGCCCGCGCCCGCGAAGCCAATGCCGACGCCCAGCTCCGCCAGTTGACTGAACAGTTCGAACGCGAAACCGTCGAGTTTGAGCGTCGCCACCAGACATTGAAAATGCTGCTGGACTATGCCGGCGGCGCCTCGATCACGGCTGCGGCCCGCCCGATCGAACGTGACGGGGCGCGGCTGCTGATGCAGGCCTCGATCGAGGAGGCCGAGCCGCGGCAATCGCGATCCTGGAACAGCGAAACATACAATGTGCAGTCGGTGGGCTATCGCGCCCGCGTTGACCGCCTGAAGTCGGAACACACGGCGTTTTTGGCCACGGCCGAGGAAGTCGCCGTCGATAAAATCGAAGAGGCGCGCGGCATCCTGCGCCTGACGGGCGTGGGCTTCAGCCGGCTCACCTCTCCGGACGCGGACGAAGCCATGGGCGGCCCGCTGGTGCCGATCGATCTGGCCAATATTTTGGGCGACGACGTTGACCCTGCCTTCTCGCGCCGCGCCCAACAGGTGGCCGCCCGCGTGGCGGAGGCCCGCCGCCTGCAGGACGTGGTTGAAGCCACCCCGCTCGCGCCGCCGGTGGGCGTCGATTATCGCGAAACCTCGGGCTTTGGTCCGCGGGTCGATCCCTTTACCGGCGCGCCCGCCTTCCATGCGGGCCTCGATCTCGCCGCCTTCGAAAAGGCCCCGGTGATTTCAACGTCGCCTGGCACGGTGGTGTTCGCTGGTAATCAGGCAGGCTTTGGCCTGATGGTCGAGATCGATCACGGGCATGGCTTTAAGACTCGCTACGCACACTTGCGCGATATTCAGGTGGCAGTCGGCGAACAGGTGCAAATCGGCCAGCGGATCGGGTCGATGGGCTCAACCGGACGCTCCACGGCAACCCATCTCCATTATGAGATCTGGTTCCGCGGCAAGGTTTACGATCCCGTCAGTTTCTTAAGGGCAGGCCGTCATGTTTACGAACAAGGGTAAGACACCGGATACATTGCCGGCTGTTCCGGATTCTCCGGCAGCGCGCCGCCCCGCCCCCAGCCGCCTGATGACCTCGATCATCGCCAATGGTGTGCGCATCAAGGGCGCTGTTGAAGCCGAGGGTGCGGAATTGCAGGTCGACGGAGAGGTGGAAGGCAATTTGCGTGGCGGCTCGCTGACGATTGGCGACACCGGCGTGGTGAAAGGCGATGTGGTGGCGGAAAACGTGCTCGTGAACGGGCGCGTCGAGGGGTCGCTGCGGGCCCGCAAGGTCCAGCTGGCGCGGAACGCGCATGTCCTGGGCGATATCACCCACCAGTCTCTATCGGTGGAAATGGGCGCCGTATTCGAAGGCCAATGCCGCTATCTGCAGGACCCGCTGAACCCGAATGCGGGCGCCGGCGCGTCGACGGCGCCGCAACTGACGGCGGCCGAGACCAGCATCTTCAGGAGCGACGACCAGAAGGATCAGATGGTTTCGGGGGTCGTGGTCACCGGGGTGCAAAGCTAAGCGGCCGCCTGGTACCAGGAACAAGGAGCCGGCGAGCGATCGCCGGCGTTTTTGTTGGCGCTTTTTGTTGGCGCTCTTGTTGCGCCGATGCCGTTCTGCAGGCCA
>JBIKVO010000067.1:0-10844 GCA_044356795.1 Caulobacterales bacterium | reverse complement strand
CGTTCCGCAATTGCTTGAGTTTTTGGCGCTCGGCGGGGCGATCGTCTCATCGACGCAATCGGAACCCAGACCGCGATCGCCAAGGCTATTGGCGCCAAACGGGCAGACCCTGTGCTGGCCCTAAACAGCAATCAGACAAGCCTATGCCGGGATGTCTGCCTTTTCTTCGCCGATCCCGGGCTCAGTGCAGGCCTTGACCGGCATCTTGAAACAGCGATCGGTCACGGCTGCGTCAGGGCACGGCCGCATCAGGGCACGGCCGCATTGAGGCGCGCGCAGCCCGCGCCGCGTCGGCCGATGGGCTGCGCCAGCGTCATCCTGCATGGCCAGATCTTGCATGGCCAGATCTTGCGTATTCTCGAGATCACCGCCCGCCGCACCGACAAAAAAACGGCCGGACCAGCTCTGAAACCCGGCTCTCCATCTCCTCAGCGAGCCCCCCGATCCGGCGCTTCTGCTCACGGCCGGGCGCGCCCATGGGACCATCGCGAATAACCTCCATGGGGTATGAGACGTCGCCTTCGACGAAAACTGCTGCCGCACCCGAAAAAACCATTCGGCCAGAGGGTTGGCGCCGATCCGCAAAGCCGCCCTCAAGCTCCTGAAGCGCGAACCCTCAAAACTATCAATCGGTCGCAAACGCGCCAAAGCCTGCATGAACCCCGAATGTCGAGCCGCCGTGATGGCGGGTTAACGATTTGGGATTTGGCCTTGGGGTTTGCTTTGCCGCGGTCGAGGCTTGCCCTTTGCGATCAATCAGGTAGGTCGATGGACAAACAATGACCATAAGACCAGAAGCGGGGAGCCCCTTGTGAAGCCTTTGTCAGTCTTGACCGCCGCCGGCCTGGCGCTGGCGGCCGCAGCGTGTGCAACGATGACCGGTTCAACGCCCTTTGTGGAAAAATACGCCTTCATGGAAGAGGTTGAGGGCGCCAAGGCGATCGAGTGGGTGAAAAGCCAAAACGCCCGCTCGCTGGGCGTGCTGACCGCCGACCCGCGCTTTGAGGCGATGCGCGGCGAAGCGCTGGCGATCATGAACAACCGCGAGCGCCTGCCGCTGGGGGCGATCCGGGGCGGCTTTGTGTACAACTTCTGGCAGGATGAAACGAATGTCCGCGGCCTTTGGCGGCGCGCGCCGCTGGCGGGCTACCGCGCGGGCCAGCCGGCCTGGGAAACGCTGCTGGATATCGATGCGCTGGCCAAGGCGGAAGGCAAGAATTGGGTCTATAAGGGCGCCAACTGCACCCCTGGCGACGGCAATCGCTGCCTGATTTCGCTGTCGGATGGCGGCAAGGACGCAGTCACTGTCCGTGAATTTGACGTGCCAACCAAGACATGGGCGGCGGGCGGCTTCCTGCTGCCGGAGGCCAAGCAAAGCGCGGCCTGGGTGGATGGCGGCGGCACGGCCGTGTTGGTGGCGACCGACTGGGGCGGCGACACCGTGACGGAAAGCGGCTACCCATTCGTCATCAAGCGCCTTGATCGCGGCCAGCCGCTGTCGGCGGCGGTGGAAGTGATCCGCGGCCAGAAAACCGATGTCGGCGTGTGGCCCTTCTCGATCGAGACCGCGGAGGGCGAAATCTATCAAGGCGCCTCCGAGGCCGATACCTTCTTCACATCCAAAACATGGCTGTTTACGGAGCGCGGGCCGCAAAAACTCACCCTGCCGGAGCGCGCCAGCGTCACCGCGGTGCACAAAGGCCAATTGGTGTTCACGATCGAGCAGGATTGGAAGCCGGGCGCGGTCGAGTTCAAGAAGGGCTCGCTGCTGTCGATGCCGATGGTGGAAGCAACCAGCCCATCCCCAACGGTGCGCCTGATTTACGGCCCCGGCCCGCGGGATTCGATCCAAAGCGTGTCTGACACCCGCGATGCGATCCTGGTGGCGGGCTATACCAATGTCCGCGGCCGGCTGCTGCGCTTCACTTGGGATGGCCGCGACTGGATGGAAAGCCAAATCTCCCTGCCGCAGAACGGCGCGGTGGCGATCGTGGCGGCCGACACCAAGACCAATAATGCTTTCGTGTTGTTTGAGGACTTCCTGCGCCCGGACACGCTGTTCCATGTCGACGCCCGCGCTGCGCAATCCGCGCCTGTCCGCGCGCTGCCCGCCTTCTTCGACGCCAGCCGCTTTGAAAGCGTGCAATTCGAGGCCACCAGCAAAGACGGCACGAAGACGCCTTATTTCGTGGTCAAGCCGAAGGGCATGGCGTTGGACGGAACCGCGCCGACACTGCTGTACGGCTATGGCGGGTTCCAAGTGTCGATGACGCCAAGCTATTCCGGCACGGTGGGCAAGTTATGGCTGGAGCGCGGCGGCGTTTATGTGCTGGCCAATATCCGCGGCGGCGGCGAGTTTGGCCCCGCGTGGCACCAGGCCGGCCTGAAAACCGATCGCCAGGTGATCTATGACGACTTCATTGCCGTCGCTGAAGATCTGATCGCGCGGAAAGTCACCAGCCCCCGCCGACTTGGCATTATGGGCGGCTCCAATGGCGGCCTATTGATGGGCGTGATGCTGACGCAACGCCCCGAGCTGTTCAACGCCGCGGTCGTGCAGGTGCCGTTGTTGGATATGGTCAATTTCGCCAACGCCAATATGCTGGCGGGGGCGAGCTGGGTGGCGGAATATGGCGATCCGCGTCTAGGCGCCGACGGCAAGCCCACACACCCGCAAGAGCGCGCCTTCCTGGAGCGACTGTCGCCATATCAAAACCTGCGCAAGCGCGCCGATTTCCCGACGCCCTTCATCGTCACCTCAACAAAAGACGACCGCGTGACGCCGGCGCATGCCCGCAAATATGGCGCCCGCCTGCAGGAATTGGGGATGCCGTTCTATTATTATGAAAACATCGATGGCGGCCATTCCGCGGCGGCCAATCTGCAGGAAGCCGCCAAGCGGATCGCGCTGGAATACACCTATCTCGCCGAACGCCTGATGGATTGAGGGAATGGACACCGAACTCCTTGCCCAGGGCGGGCGCTGGCTGCTGATCGGGCTGGCGCTGCTGGCGATTTTAGCGGTCGATATCGTCCTGTGGCGCCGCAAGACGCCGCTGTGGGCGCGGATCCTGATCGCGATGGTGGTTGGGGTGGCGGTCGGCGCGACATCGCCGGAACTGACCAGCATCGTCAAACCGATCGGCGATCTGTTCATCAGCCTGATCCGGATGATGATCGTGCCGTTGATCTTCGTCACCTTGGTGGCGGGGGTGTGCGCGCTGGGCGACCCATCGAAACTGGGCTCGATCGGCGCCAAGACGATCGCGCTGTATCTGGTGACGACATGGGCTGCGGTGGCGCTTGGCATTGCGCTCGGTGAGCTGCTGCAGCCGGGCGTCGGCGTCCCGCTTGAGGCGGCGGCCGCGACGGACATTGCAACCATCTCCAACCGGCTCGAGAGCGCCAACGCCGCCGCCAAGGGCCCGTTGGAGCAATTGCTGGGCATTGTCCCGACCAATCCGCTGCAGGCGATGGTCGAGGGCGATGTATTGTCGATCATCTTCTTCGCCATCCTCACCGGGGTGGGCATTCTGATGGCGAAGGACGCAGGCAAGCCGGCGGCCGACTTCTTCCAAAGCGCCTCCGAAAGCGTGCTGAAAATGACCGCGCTGGTGATGGAGGCGGCGCCCGTCGGCGTTGTCGGCTTGATGGCGGCGATGATGGCGCAGCATGGCTTCACCGTGTTTGACAAGCTGCTGCGGCTGGCGGCCGGCATGTATGCGGGCGGGCTGCTGCATATGATCGTGATTTATGGCGGCCTATTGATCCTGGTGTTGGCGCGCTACCCGATCATGCGCTTCTTCCGCGGCATTGTCAGCGCGCAGGCGGTGGCCTTCTCCACCTCCTCGTCCAATGCAACCCTGCCCGCCACTTTGAAAGCCACGACCGAAAATCTCGGCGTCTCTCGCTCGGTCGCCAGTGCGGTGCTGCCCCTTGGCGCCACGGTGAACATGGACGGCACGGCGCTTTATCTCGGTCTGATCACCGTGATGTGCGCCCAGGCGCTGGGGATGGAGTTGGACTGGGCGCAGTATGGCATGATCATGCTGACGGCGACGCTCGCCTCGATCGGCACGGCGGGCATCCCCTCCGCCAGCTTGTTTCTGGCCACGATGGTGATGGGATCGGTGGGGATTCCGCTGGAGAAGGCGATCATGCTGGTCGCATTCATCTTCCCGTTCGACCGGCCGCTCGACATGATGCGCACGGTGGTGAACGTCACCGGCGACGCCGCTGCGGCCGTCACGGTCGCCCGGTGGGAGGGGGAGCTTGACGTTGATGGCGCGCGTGCTGGAAAAGCAGCGCCCGTCTCGACATCCCCCGCCCAAGGCCCCACCTCCCGGCCATGACTGGACTTCGCATCGCCCTCGCGGTCGCCGCCGCCCTCTTGCTGGCCCTGCTTGTCTGGGCGGGCATGGGCAGCGCCACGCCCTATGAAGCCGGCGGCATCGACGGCGACCTGTTCCAGCAGCTCACCGGTCCAATCATGATGTTGCCGACCGGGCTGTTCATCACCATCGACCGGTTTGCGGCCTTGGCCGCTATCGCGGTGATCATCATCTTCGCCGAGCGTAGTTTCGGTTGGGGGACTTTGTGGGCGGTCCCGCTGGTGGTGTTTGGCGCATTGTGGGCGGCGGTGTGGTTGGCGTTGCGGTTGCCGTCTTTGGCCCGCCGCCTCACCTTCCCGGATCGCGACCCCGGTTGATCGGCCAACGGGCGTGAACTGTTTCGCCGCCGAGGACGTACAATGATCGTCGAATGATAGTTCCGGAGCCTTCATGACCCCGTCGCGCCTGCTCGCCATCGTGTTTGCCATCGTGATGGGCGGCGCGATCATGTACGCGGTTGTCGCCTCAACACCGCCGCACCCCGATTTCCTGGCCGCGTTCGGGGCGATCCTGGCCTTCCCGTGGGGGCAGGTCACGCTGCTGGACCTGTATGTCACGTTCACGCTGTTTGCGATCATCATCGGTCTGTATGAGCGCACCTGGATGCACGCTGCGGCCTGGATCATCGCCCTTTGGATCTTGGGCGGCTTTCTGATCGCGATCTGGATTGCGCTGCGCTGGCCGGAACTCGCCCGGCGGCTTAGAGCGCGAGTTCCTTAAGAGCCGCCGCAAGCGCCCGCGCCTCCGCTGCGCGGGCAGAGCCGGTCCGCCACGCCACGCCAAGAGAACGCCCGATCAGCGGCTTGTCGAAAGCCCGCGCCTGCGCCTTGGCGCCAGCGACAATCCCGGCATCGGCGGCGATTTTAGGCAGCAGCGTCACGCCCAGCCCCGCGCCCACCAGATGCGTCAGTGTGTGCAGGCTGGTGGCGCCCACCTCCGTCGTCGCGCGGCCCGGCGGCGGCGTTTTACACACCGACAATGCGTGATCGCGCAGGCAGTGGCCGTCCTCCAGCAGCAGCACCGGCTGTTCGCGCAAATCCTCCGCCGCCAAATGATCCGCGCTCAGCAGCGGATGCCCGGCCGGAGCGAGCAGAAAAAACTCATCTTCCGCAAAGATCTCCACCGTAATCCCGCTGGCCTCATAGGGCAGCGCGATCAGGGCGGCGTCGAGCGTGCGCGCGCGCAGGCCGTCGATCAGACGGTTGGTGAGATCCTCTTTCAGCGACACCTGCAGGCGCGGGAAGCGCGTGGCGATCAGGCTGAGGGCGCGCGGCAGCAGAAATGGGGCGATCGTGGGGATGGCGCCCAGGCGGAACGGCCCGCTCATCGGCGCCCCCGCCCCGCGTGCGGCGCGCACCAAGGCCTCGACATCGCCTATCGCACTGGCTGCACGACGGGCGGCCTCCTCGCCGGCGGGGGTCAACACAGCGCCGCCCTGGCTGCGATCCACCAGCGTGACGCCGAGGATTGCTTCCAGCTCCTTGATGCCGGCCGACAGGGTAGGCTGTGTCACGCCGACCACCTCGGCCGCTCGTACAAAGCCGCCCTGCTCACCAAGCGCGACGAGAAACGACAGCTGCCGCAGCGTCGGCAGAATGACGCGCGGCTGATGGCCAGTGCCGGGCTGTGCGGTGGGGGCGGGATCATCCATGGAGACTGTGACGCCTATATAGAAACAACTGCGATGGTGACAGCCCCGCGATAGATCAAATCTATACAAAGCGGCCAGCGCGTTTTCCGACCAGATGGACGCCGGTTAGTCGATAGAAAACGCGCTTAATCAAAAGTTTGGGCATTCTGATCCGATCCCATCGGATGAGACCTTGCCCTTAAACCGCAGGGAGACTTTCGCAGAGGCCGCCTGACGGAGAAGACGCCCCCCGATTGTCAAGATCACCCATGTCACTGGCAGCCGGAGATGGCCGTCAGCGGCACGATCGAAAAGCAGAACCGCAAATCTATCCGACCGAGGTCGACGCCGTGGCAAACTGCGCGCCATGCCTGGCCTGCTTGCCCTTTTGCCGCCGCTGGCGCGCGTCTCCATGATGTTGTGGCGGTATCGTCGCGGCGGGAGCCTTGCGGGCCTGAAAAAACGCGCAGGCGAGCTGTTTTGCATGCGCGTCGCGCTCTACCGCATCGACGCCGCCGCAAACCTGCAACAGATGCCTGCAACAAATGCCTACAACAGATGCACGCCGACCCGGCCAGAAGCTTTACAGCACGCGGCTTTATGGGCGGCGCAAAATGCGCATGATTACGCGCGATTATACGCGGCAAACGCGCACGCACCGATCACGCGGTTCGCGGCAAGCTTGAACACTGCGTTGCGTTCGCGTGGATTGCGCGTGCATCACCCATCGCACAGATCGTCCGCACACAGATCATCTGTACACAGACGATCCCGCTTCCGCGCCGGCTCGACTTCACGGAGCGCGGTTCCTCGACCCGTCTGAATGGCCGCCCGCTGGAACCCCAAGCCCGGCGCCGCTTGTGTCGCTTTAATCTCAGCTGTTATCCAATGTTGGCCGCAGACAAAGCACAGGATCCGGGCGCTTCGATGCGAAGCCAGGATTCAAGACCAAAATCCGCGCCGCAATCCCAAGCAGTCAAAACCGCGCCACAGCAAGCGAAAACCACGGCCGCATCGTTTCCCCGCCGCAAGGGCTCAAGTCTCCTGACGCGGCGCGCGCTCCGGCGCCCAGATCCACCAGAATGCGCGGGCGCGGGCGCTGGAGCCATCCAACTCAAAGCCCAAGCGCCGCAGCGTGCGGACTGACGCTATGTTCGCCATCCCGCACCCGGCCACGATGCGGGCGGCGGCCGCCTCGTCCTGCAGAAAGGCCAGCAGCCGCGCGGTTGCTTCCACCGCGATGCCGCGGCGCCGATAGGGCGTGGCTACCGCATAACCGATCTCGAACACCCCATCGTCCAAGGGCTCAAACCGCAATTCGCCAACGACCAGCGCTTCGGCCTTCAAAATGATCACGGCATGGATCGGATGATCATCCAACGCCACCCGTCGCGAGCGTTGAAACACATAGCCCCCAGACCAGTCCTCGCCGATCCGGGCGCCCAAGGCAGCTTCCAGCGCGGCGCGCCCCTGCCCGGCAATGCGGGCAAGCTCCGGCGTGACAAACTCCAGGCGCAGGCGCGGCGTCGTGAGGGCGGTCATCGCCGCAGTGTGGTGGGCGTTGCTGCCACTGGCAAGCACACCCCCTTGCCGGGATCGCGCCTGCGTGCTGAATGCGCCCGCGCGCCCTTTTCGGGTCACACAATTTCGGCCCCAACTCGGAAAGCCTGCCCCATGACCGCTGAATTCCATGTCGTCGCCGTCGGCAATGCGATCGTCGACATCCTCCATCAAGTCGATGACGACTTTCTCGATCGCCATCAGATCATCAAGGGCGCGATGCACTTGATCGACGAAGAACGCGCCCTTTATCTCACCGACTTTTTCTCCGACGCCACAGTTCAGCCTGGCGGTTCGGCGGCCAATTCGATGAATGGCGTGGCAAGCCTTGGCGGTCGTGCGGCCTTTATCGGCAAGGTCGCAGACGACGCCCTGGGCGAACAATTCGCCGCCAAGTTTCGCGATGACGGCGTCACTTTCACCACCGCTGCGCGCCGCGGCCCGCCTGGAACCGCGCGTTGCATCATCGCCGTGACCGATGATGGCCAGCGCAGCATGAATACCTATCTTGGCGCCTCCACCCTTTTGGAGCCCGCTGATATTGACAAAACACTGATTGAAGGTGCGCAGATTTGTTTTTTAGAAGGTTATTTATTCGATCGCGATGACGCAAAAGCAGCTTTTGTGCGCGCTGCGGAAATTGCACGCGCGGCTGGCCGTCGGGTCAGTCTGACGCTGTCTGATACGTTCTGCGTTGAGCGTCATCGCAACAGCTTCAAGCATCTTGTCGCCAATCATATCGATATTCTTTTTGCTAACGAGCACGAAATTTTGAGCCTTTATCAAACCGAAGACTTCGGCGCCGCGCTGGAGCAGGTGCGCCGTGAATGCCCGCTCACCGCCATTACGCGTTCAGAAAAAGGATGCGTGATCGTGGCGGGCAGCGAAACCATCCACGTGACTGCTGCACCGGTGGCGCACGTGATCGACACGACAGGCGCTGGTGATTTGTTCGCCGCGGGCTTTTTGTTTGGCCAGGCGACGGGCCGAACGGCCTATGATTGCGGCCGCCTTGGCGCCATTGCTGCAGCAGAGGTGATCAGCCATATGGGCCCGCGGCCGCAGGCCCCGCTGGCTTTTCTGGCGCAAGCGCAGGGGCTTTAGGCGACACACATATGACACTTCACAGCGAGCACGTGTGGCTGACCAAGGCGGAAGCATAAGAACGCGCAGGCAAGGCTTGCGCCTTGGCCGAGAACCGTTTGTTTGATGCGTGTGCGGCTCAAAGCGCGCTGGGCCTACTTCTTGGCGCCGGCCCGGGAGGCTGCCGCCGCCTTCGCGGCTTCCCGCGCGGCCGCCTTGGCCGACGCCTGCGCCGCCAGGATGCACTGGGGATCGTACTTCGGATCACCCTCATTGGGATTTTTGATTTCGCAGGTCATCTGGTCGATGTAGCGCCCGCCGGCCAAGCCGCCGCTGCCCCCCGCGCAAGCCGCAACCAGGGCGACAAGCCCCACCAGTCCCGCCGCCGCCGCCACCGCACGCACCGCCATGCCATACCCCTGTTCGCTAAACACCTTTCAGCCAGTTTAGCCGCAAGACCGCCCCTCTTGCCAGCCCCCAAGCACATCGCGCCAGGGTGCACGGTATCGTTTGACGATATGAACGGGGCCGCTATGGTCCCGCTCGCCCCATATCGGGGTGAGCGATGAGGGCCCCATGAACCGCCGCACGATCCTGCAAACCAGCGCCGCCGCCGCCTTGTTGTCTGTCCTGCCCGCCTGCTCAACCCTGCCTGGAGCGTCCATGTCCGCCCTTACCCCGCCTGTCGCCCGCAAAGACCCCAAGCGGATCGAGCAGCTCGGCCGCGTCCGCATCGATAACTATGCCTGGATGAAGGACGACAACTGGCAAAAGGTCATGACCGACCCGACGGTTCTGCGCGCCGACATCCGCGCCCATCTTGAGGCAGAAAACGCCTACACCAAGGGCATGATGGCGCCGACCGAACCGCTGCAGCAAACGCTGTTTGAAGAAATGAAGGGCCGCATCAAGGAGGACGATTCCAGCGTCCCCGATCCCGATGGCGTATGGGATTACTACACCCGCTTCAATATCGGCGGGCAGCATCCGATCCATGCGCGCAAGCCGCGCGGCAAAGACGGCCCGGAACAAGTCCTGATAGACGTCGACGCGATGGCGAAAGGCAAAGCGTTTTTCCAAGTAAGCGCCGCGGAACATTCCCCTGATCACCGCTATTATGTTTACGCCGCCGATGATCAGGGTTCGGAAGTGTACAAGGTCTATGTGCGCGATCTGAGCACGGGCCAGGATTTGCCCGAACCGATCGAGCCCGTGGCCTATGGCAGCTTCGCCATCAGCCCCGACAGCCAGCATGTCTTCTGGGTGTTGCGCGATGATAATGGCCGCCCGGCGAAGATCATGCGTCGCCCAATTCGCGGCGGGAAAAAAGATGATGTCGTCGTGTATGATGAACCCGATGATGGTTTCTTCATTGGCGTCGGCGTCAGTGAGAGCCGCCAATATATCCTGATCTCCGCCGGCAATCAGGAAACCAGCGAATATCACATTATCCCCGCCGCAACGCCGGCCGCAGCCCCCGTCTTGTTCCAGAAGCGTGACGTTGGCGTGTTGTACAGCCCAACCCATTGGAACGGGCGCTGGTATATTCTGACCAACGCCGACAAGGCGATCGACTTCAAGATCATGACGGCGGACCTTGGCAAAACCGGTCGTGCGGACTGGCAGGAATTCCTCGCCCACAAACCCGGCAATTATATCGAGGGCCTTGGCGCATTCAAAAATCATCTTGTGCGGCTGGAGCGCGTGAATGCGCTGCCGCGAATAGTCATTCGCGATCTTGCCGGCAGTGAGCATGAAATTGCACAAACCGAAGAGGCGTATGATCTTTCGCTCGACGGTGGTTATGAATTCGACACCACAATGGTGCGTTACATTTACACCTCGCCGTCAACGCCGCGGCAATGGTTTGATTATGATATGGCCACGCGCGCCAAAACGCTGCGCAAAACCCAAGAAGTGCCCAGCGGCCACGACCCGTCGAAATATCTGGTCAAGCGTTTGCAGGCGCCCGCACCGGACGGCCAAATGGTGCCGATCACGGTGCTGATGCTGAAAACGACGAAGACGGACGGATCCGCGCCGCTGATGTTGTATGGCTACGGCTCCTACGGGGCGAGCCAGGACGCGGTGTTTTCGATCCGCAATCTCAGCCTTGTTGACCGCGGATGGATTTGGGCGATTGCGCATGTGCGCGGCGGCGCCGACAAGGGCCGCGGCTG
>JBIKVO010000419.1:0-2999 GCA_044356795.1 Caulobacterales bacterium | reverse complement strand
TACCGCATCGGCTCCGTCCGGCTCAGCTCAAGGCGGTTCAGCGTGCTCTTGCCCGCCACGGATGCGCAGTCCGACCGATTGGCGCAGAGCTTACCGGCCAGCACCGCCATCACTGGATCATGACGCAGGTGATCGTGGTCGTTGAGGGCCTCATAGCCAAGCGCACAGCCAAACACCCGCTGCGCCACCAGGGCCGCCGCTTCGTGCTCAATCAGGTCAGGACGGCGATGGTCGCGGAGGCATCCGGCAAACCGGTTGATCAGCCGGATCCGTCGATCGGTTGCCGCCCGCAGGAGCCCGCCGGCATCCGAAGTGACCGCGCCGCCATCAAAGGCGGCCACGATTTTACGACTTTCAACACTGGAAAAGCCAAGCCAATCGAAGGTACACTCTATTTTCATCGGGGACGCCTTTCGCTCTGCGCTTTGACTTTGTCGCAAAACGAAATTCTCAGAGTTTGCGCCCCGATGCCCCTCCTGCCTTTGAGATTTCCGGGTTAGAGCACTCCGGTGGACGCGCCCCCCCGGCGGCGGCCGCTAGACCCTCGCGCCCAGAACGGCCAGCAGTCGGTTAAGGCTTCGCGTTCAGCGGCGGGGCAGTCGCCCAACCGGTCCTGCCAGATGGTGGACCGAAGGGCGGCGACCTGCTCTGCTGTCTGGGTGGGAAGCGATGCGACAACCAAGGCCAGAGACTGTCGCAGGAGCGCCCCGGTCGAATTGGCGGGGCGGCACATGGCTTGATATCTAAGCGCGCTCTGCCAAAAACGGACCAAAATGGCGGAATAGGCCCTTTCGCACGCCCCGTTGTTAGGGTTCATCGCGCTAGAGTGAGGCGTCGCCGGAAAAGACCGTCGGCCCTAAGGAGCGTTGCTTGACGCAGTCTTCCCCGCCGCCCGGACCGGACCAGCTCGGCCGCCCTCAGCACGGCCTCGCCCATGGCGGCCATGCCGAGGGTGCGCGCGGGCGGTTTGGGCTGTCCAAATCCGCGCACGCGAAATCCGGGGAGGCCAAACCGGGTCTGGCAAAGCAAGGCCTGAATTGGGCCTGGCTGCGGGCGCAAGCGGCGCGGTCGGCCATAGAGCAGGTTAGCCGCCAACGCACCAAGTTAACGCTTGCGGTCGCTTTCGGCGGCGCCGCCCTGGCGGCAGTGTTGAGCATCTTCGCCTTCTGGCAATGGGCGGTGCAGGGGCTGCCGCGGGTCCCGGATGCGGCCTCGCTTTGGGCGCTCAATCGGCAGCCGGCGATTGAATTTGTCGACCAGTCTGGCCAGACACTGGCCGTGCGCGGCCCAAATTACGGCCGCCTGACCCCGCTTGACGCGATGCCGGACCACTTAAAGGACGCCTTCATCGCCATTGAGGATCGCCGGTTTTTCGATCATCGCGGCGTCGACCGGCAGGGCATCATGCGCGCAATGTGGGTGAACCTGCAGGCTGGCCGCATCGTTCAGGGCGGCTCCACGATCACACAGCAGTTGGCGAAGAATTTATTTCTGACGCCAGATCAAACCGCCCGCCGCAAGTTGCAGGAAATGATCCTGGCCGGGCGCATCGAAAACCGCCTAACCAAGGACGAAATTCTCGAACTGTATCTCAATCGCGTCGATCTCGGGGAGCAGAGCTTCGGTGTGGATGCCGCCGCGCGCCGCTATTTCAGCAAGCCCGCAACCGAAATCACCCTTGCTGAAGCCGCCCTTCTCGCAGGGCTGCCGAAAGCGCCATACGAGAATGCGCCAACGCGCAATCTGCCTGGCAGCAAACAGCGTCAACGCCTGGTGCTGAACGCGATGATCGAAGCAGGCTTCATCGATCAAGCCGCCGCTGACGCCGCCTTCGCCGCCCCGCTGAACATCGCCGGCGAAGGCCCGCCCGAGGGCGAGCTTGGCTATTTCTTCGATCTTGCCGCAGAACAGGCCCGCCGCCAGCTTGGCGATCCAAAAGGCGAAACACAACCCGATCTAATCGTGCAATTGACGGTCGATTTAGCGTTGCAAGACACCGCTGTTTCGGTTTTGCGCCGCTCTTTGGGCTCGCTCGGCCGCGAGGAAGAAGATCCCCTGCAAGGCGCCATCGTGGTGATGGACAAAACCGGCGCAGTGCGCGCGATGGTGGGCGGCGCCCGTTATCGCACCAGCAAATTCAATCGCGCCGCTCAAGCGCTGCGGCAGCCGGGATCGGCGTTCAAAACCTTCGTCTATGCGGCGGCGTTTGAGCTTGGACTTGATCCCGATGCGATCCGCTATGATGAGCCAAAAAGCTTCCGCGGCTGGAAGCCCAAGAACTATGATGAGGGCTATGGCGGGGCGATGTCCTTGCGCAGTGCGTTTGCCAACTCAATCAACACGATTGCGGCGGAAGTTGCATCTGAGGTGGGCGCCACGCGCGTTGCAGATTTCGCCCGCCGCCTTGGCATCACCACCCTGCCCGACAATCGCAATATCGGCTTGTCGATTTCACTTGGTTCTTTCGAAGTGACGCTGCTCGACATGACACAGGCGTTCGCGGTGTTCATGAATGAGGGCCAGCGTACACCGGCGCATTGGATCACGCGGATCGAAAACAGCCGCGGCGATGTGTTGTGGGCGCATCCCCAGCGACCGCCTCCACAGATTTACGAGCAGGATCTCGCCCATCGGATGAATGAAATGATGGGCCGCGTCGTTCAGGATGGCACCGCCGTGCGCGCCCGCCTCCCAGGGCGCGATGTGGCAGGGAAAACCGGCACCAGTCAGGATTGGCGTGATGCCTGGTTTGTTGGCTATACGGCAGATTTCACCGCTGGCGTTTGGATCGGCTATGACAGTTCGCGCGAGATGCCGCGCATTACCGGCGGCGGCACGCCCGCAGAGGTTTGGCATGATGTGATGATAGCCGCGCACGAGGGCCTGCCTGGCAAGAAACTGCCCGGCATGACAGCCTCACGCGAGACGCGCCGATCTCGCGAATTGAGCGGCTTTTTCCAAACCCTCGCAGAAGCTTTCGGCAAACCCAAACGGACAGC
>JBIKVO010000066.1:0-10916 GCA_044356795.1 Caulobacterales bacterium | reverse complement strand
CTCATCGACGCCATCGACGACCGATTGATCGGGCCGCGTCAAGCCACCGCCGAGTTGCAGATTGTACGGCGGATCGGCGAACACGAGATCCGCGCAGCCGTCCGGCAGGCCCGCCATCACTGCGATGCAGTCGCCCTCAAGGATGACGTCAGATGGCAGGGATTTTGGCATAGCGTCCTCTGGGGCCAGGCGTTTCTCACCCTGGTGTCGCAGAAGACCCTAAACAAAAGATTCACGCTTGCGAATCACGCCGCTGCAATTTGCCCCGCCAAAACATCGGCCACCGGACGGAAGCTGCGGCGATGCAGCGGGCAGGGGCCAAGAGCGGCCAGCGCCTCGGCGTGCGCCTTCACGCCGTAGCCTTTGTGGCTGGCGAATCCATAACCGGGATAGTCCCCGTCTGCTGCACGCATCAGGCGATCGCGGAACACTTTGGCGATGATGGATGCCGCCGAAATGGCCGGGACCAACCCATCCCCGCCCACCAGCGCCTCCACCGCCATCACCGGCAGGCGGGGGCGATCATTGCCGTCAACCAGCGCCCGCTGCGGGCGGATCGGCAGGGCAGCAACCGCGCGATACATGGCAAGGTGAGTCGCGCGGCGGATGTTCAGGCGGTCGATCTCCTCGGCGCTTGCCTGGCCAACGCCGTAAAGGCACTGCTCGGATATGCGCGCATAAAGCGCCTCGCGGGCGGCCGCGCTTAAGGTTTTGCTGTCGGCGACCTCGGCGGGGATGCCTCCATCGCCGCCCGACGCCGGGCATAGCACCGCTGCAGCCACCACCGGGCCCGCCCACGGGCCGCGGCCCGCCTCGTCAACGCCACACATCAACATCCCTCAAGCTTCCTGTGATTCTGCGCCGACGTCAGTGGTGTGAAGACGGGAAACGGGATAGGAGAACGCGCAAATCACGCCCTGCCGATCGGCACTGTTGATGGAGGTCATCATGCGGACGCTTTTGATTTTGACCATTGCCCTGGCGGCCGCCGCCTGCACGCAAACCCCGCCTGCGCCGCCCAAGGCGGATCCGCCCCCCAAGGCTGAAGCGCAAGGCGCGGTAGCGACGGCGCCGACTGTGGAAGGCGCCTGGGCCGCCGCCACGCCCGAGGGCGTGACCGTTTCGGCCGGCTATATGACGGTTGTGAATCCGGGCGACGCCGAGGATCGCCTGATCTCGGCCGCCATGCCGAAAGCCGGCGTCACCGAACTGCATGTGATGGAAAAACAGGGCGAGATCATGAAAATGCGCACCGCGGAAGGCGGTTTGGCTGTGCCGGCCAATGGCAAGCTGGAGCTGGCGCCGGGCGGCGCGCACCTGATGTTCCTGCAGATGACTGCGCCGCTGGCGGTGGGCGAAACAGTGCCGGTGACGCTGACCTTCCAAAAGGCGGGCGCGGTGACGGTCAATTTCGAGGTGCGCCCGCGCACGGCCGTCAAAAAAGGGGACGATTATTCCAAGCACTGAGCCTTGTCTCCTATCGCGCGAGAGCCCAACGCCCATGACGCCTGAAGCCGTATTGGAAGAGTTCCGCGCCTGCGGGGCCCTGCTGGAGGGGCATTTCATCCTGTCGTCCGGCCGGTCCAGCCCGGTCTTTTTTCAAAAGGCGCTGGTGTTTGCCGAACCTGCCCGGACCGAGCGCCTGTGCAAAGCGCTGTCGGAAAAGGTGCGCGCAGCGATCGGGCCGATTGATGTGGTGGTGGCCCCGGCGGTTGGGGCGATCGTGCCGGGCTATGAGATCGCCCGCCATCTCGGCGCGAAGGCTTTTTTTGTTGAGCGCGAGAAAGATCGGTTTCAGTTGCGCCGCGGGTTTGAGCTAAAGCCGACGGATCGGATTTTGGTGCTCGAGGACGTGATCACCACCGGTGGTTCGGCGCAGGAATGCCTCGATGTGATCGCGCATTTGCCGGGCACGGTGGCAGGGGTGGCGTGCCTGATTGATCGCTCAAACGGGGCGGCTGCCTTTGATGCGCCCTTCATCGCCTTGGCTGCAGTGAGCGCCCCCAATTATGCGCCGGGTGAAGCGCCTCCAGAGCTGGCCGCCATCCCAGCAATCAAGCCGGGCTCGCGCGATATCCAGGGAAAAAGCTGATGCGCTGCCGTTTGGGCGTCAACATCGATCATGTCGCCACCATCCGTAATGCCCGCGGCGGCGCCCATCCTGATCCCGTGCGCGCCGCCCAATTGGCGGCTGCGGCCGGCGCGGACGGCATTACGTTGCATATCCGCGAAGATCGCCGCCATGTCCGCGAGGACGATCTGGAGCGGCTCGCAGGAGCGGTGGCTCTGCCGATCAATCTGGAGATGGCGTGCACCGATGAGATGCTGGCGATCGCAAGGCGGGTGCGGCCGCATGCGGTGTGTCTGGTGCCGGAGCGCCGCGAGGAGCGCACCACCGAAGGCGGCCTGGATGTGGCCGGCCATCATGGCATGGTTGGGCCGTTTGTGCAGGCGCTGCGGGACATCGGCTCGCGGGTATCATTATTCATCGAGGCCGACCCGGTGCAGATCGCAGTGGCGGAGGCGCTGGGCGCGCCGGTTGTGGAGCTGCATACCGGCGCCTATTGTGAAGCAGCGATTGCCGGCCACGCGCAGGACGCCGCAGCCAAGCTTGAGGCCCTGCGCCATGCGGCGGCTCTGGGTGCGGGGCGGGGACTGGAAATCCATGCCGGGCATGGTTTGACCTTCGACACCGTGACGCCAGTGGCCGCCATCCCTGAAATTGCTGAGTTGAACATCGGGCATTTCCTGATCGGTGAGGCGATCTTCACCGGGCTGGACGAGGCCGTGCGCCGGATGCGCGCCTTGATTGACGAAGCGCGCGCGTCGTGATTTTGGGCGTCGGCACGGACCTCACGGATATCCGCCGCATCCGTGAAACCCTGGAGCGGTTTGGCGATCGCTTTACCCAGCGCGTGTTCACCGAGATCGAACGCCAGCGCGCGGACCGGCGCGATCATGCCCGCGCCGCCAGCTATGCCAAGCGCTTTGCCGCAAAGGAGGCCTGCGCCAAGGCCCTGGGCACGGGGATGCGGGCGGGGGTTGCGTGGCGTGACATGGGCGTGGTGAACGCCCGCTCTGGCCAGCCGACGCTGGCGCTGACTGGCGGGGCGGCCCGGCGCTTGCAGGCGATCACCCCTGCCGGGCGACGGGCGGTGATCCATCTCAGTTTATCTGATGATTTTCCTTGGGCTTCAGCCTTTGTCGTCATATCGGCTGATTTGGCGGTCAGCAGACCGGATGACACTGCCGCCCCGTGAGGACGCTGGCCGCAAAGGCGGGCCCCGCGCGGGCGGACCATAGGATGCAACGATGACCACGGCTGCAGAAGGCGAGTCCACCCCCCGCAAGGAGGATGAATCCTCCTTCTTCGACATCGCCAAGACGATCATTTACGCGCTGGCGCTGGCGATGGCGGTGCGGTTCGTGCTTGTTCAGCCGTTCCGCATTCCCTCGGGCTCGATGCAGCCGACGCTGTATGTCGGCGATTATGTCGTGGTGTCGAAATGGAGTTACGGGTACTCGCGCTTTGCCTTCGCGCCGTTTGAGAAAATCCTCCCGGCCGGTCGCCTGTTTGGCGCGCCCCTTGAGCGCGGTGATATTGTCGTGTTCAGGCCTCCGCATGACGTTGACACCGATTATATCAAGCGGGTGATTGGCCTCCCGGGCGACCGTGTTCGGATCGTCAATGGCCAGATTTTTCTGAACGGGGAGGCCGCCAGGCGCGAACGCCTGGACGTGCGGCGGTGGATGGATATCGACAAGGACAATCGCACCCGCGCGGTGGAGGTGATAGCCTATAAAGAATTGCTGCCGGGCCAGACCAATGCGCACCTCGTGTTTGAGCGCGGGGAAGTGATGGACGGGGCCTGTGTGTCGGCGTCAAGTTTGGACCTAACGCCCTCTGGATTTTGCGCGATGGACAATTTCCCGCGCGAGGGCGGCGAGCATGTGGTGCCTGAAGGGCACTTCTTCATGATGGGCGATGACCGCGACAATTCCGACGATAGCCGCGGCTCGGTGCGCGATGTGCCGGCGGATAATCTGGTTGGCAAAGCGCAGTTCGTTTTGCTGAGCACCGAACCCACCGCCAAATTCCAAGAGCCGTGGACATGGTGGCATATGCGCGGGGACAGGTTCTTCCGTGGCGTCGATTGACGATGATCTCGCCGCGCGCCTGGGCTGGCGTTTTCGGGATCGCTCGCTGCTGGTGGAGGCGCTCACGCACGCCAGCGCGCTGGACGGCAAGCCCGCAGCGGCGCAGCGTAGCGACTATGAGCGACTGGAATTTCTGGGCGACCGGGTGCTGGGCCTGGTCATCGCGGACGCCTTGTTTCGCAAGTTTCCAAGCTTGGGTGAGGCAGGCCTCGCTCTGCAGCTGAACGCGCTGGTCAATCGCTCCGCCTGTGCGCGGGCTGCCGATCGCGCGCATCTGGGGCGCGACATCATCCTGTCGAAGGCGGAAGCGCAGGCGGGCGGTGCGCGCAAGGAAACCATATTGGCGGATGTGTGCGAGGCGGTGATCGCGGCCCTGTATGTCGACGGCGGGATGGAGGCCGCGCGCGCCTTTATTCTGCGCTATTGGGACGTGGAATGGGCGCAAGCGGCCGAAGCGGGCCAAGATCCGAAAACCGCATTGCAGGAATGGGCGGCGGCGGTGGGAAAACCGGCGCCGCGCTACCGTGTGGCCGGGCGCTCCGGACCCGATCACGCGCCCAGTTTTGTTGTCGAAGTGCAGGTTGACGGGGTCGGCGCAGCCCAAGGGGCTGGCGGCTCCAAGCGCGATGCCGAACGCGCCGCCGCGCGCGCCTTACTGGATCAATGGCGATGAGCCAAACACCGACCAGCGTCGCGGTCGCAGCGATCATCGGCGCGCCGAATGCCGGCAAAAGCACGCTGGTCAATGCCTTGGTTGGCCAGAAAGTGGCGATTGTCACGCATAAAGTGCAAACCACCCGCACGCCTTTGCGCGGGATCGCGATCCGAGGCGATGTGCAAATCATCTTGATTGATACGCCCGGTGTTTTCTCTCCGCGCCGGCGCCTGGATAAGGCAATGGTGCAGGCGGCTTGGATGAGTGTCGATCATGCGGACGCCGTTGTGCATGTGGTTGATGCGCCAGCCCATGCGCGCAGCCTTGATGGCGGGCGCGACGGCGCCGATCTGCGCACGCGCGACGATGTGGATCGCATTATCGCCGCATTGAAGGATCGCCAGATCGCCGCCTTCTTGTGTTTGAACAAGGTTGATGCGATGGCGCGTTCGGCGCTGCTGGCGGTGGTGCAGGACCTGAAAGACAAAGCGCCGTACACAGACGTTTTCATGATCAGCGCTGAAACCGGCGATGGTGTGGCCGATTTGGGCGCGGCGCTGGCGGCCCGGGCGAAACCAGGGCCATGGCTGTATCCGAGAGATCAGGCGGCCGATGCACCGTCCCGTCAGCTGGCCGCCGAAATCACGCGCGAAAAACTGATGCTGCGCCTGCATGACGAGATTCCCTATGAAGCCATGGTGGAAACCGAAAGCTGGCAGGAACGCAAAGACGGGTCTGTGCGCATCGAGCAAACGATTTTCGTGGCGCGTGAGGGCCAACGGCGCATCGCCATCGGCGAAAAGGGCGCAACGATCAAGATCATCAGCACGATGGCGCGCGAAGACCTGGAAACAACATTTGAACGCCGCGTGCATCTTTTTGTCACCGTGAAGGTGCGCGAGGGCTGGGCGGACGAGCGGGCGCGCTACCGCGATCTGGGATTGGATTATGATGCGCCGTGATGCAGGCGAGGTTCGCCGGTCCCGCTGGCGCGAGTGCGCACAGCAACTGAGGCGGGTGACGCGACTATCGCCTTATGCGCTGCGATGACGGAGTGGGCAGACGATTGCGTCGTGTTCGGCGCGAAGCCATTTGGCGAGACAAAGTCGCTGCTGGAAGTGTTTGCCGCAACCCAAGGACGCAGTGCGGGCATGGTGCATGGCGGCGCATCGCGACGGCTGCAGCCGGTTTTGCAGGCGGGAAATCTGGTGCGCGTCACATGGAAAGCGCGTCTGAACGAACAGCTTGGCTTTTTCTCCCAGGTTGAGCTGGTGGAGCCATATGCTGCGCGCGCGTTGCAGGATGGCGCTGCGCTTGCAGGGCTGACCTGCGCGGTGGCGATTGTACGCAAGGCCACCGCCGAGCGCCAACCGGCGCCGATCCTGTATGAGGCTCTTGTGATCCTGCTCGAGGCGTTCGCCACGCCGGAGCTTTGGCCCCCGCTTTATGTGCGCTTTGAGATTGGGGCGTTGGCGGCTGCCGGCTATGGTCTAGACCTGTCGCACTGCGCCTTAACAGGGGCGGTGGACGATCTTGCCTATGTCAGCCCGAAGAGCGGTCGCGCGGCGAGCCGGCAGGCGGGCGCGCCGTTTGCCGATAAGCTATTGGCTTTGCCTGCCTTTTTGAGCAATCCACGGGCGCCAATCGCCGCCGGTGATGTGGCCGATGGGTTTGCGCTTGCCGGGCACTTTCTGGAAAGCCGCATCTTTGACCGACAAGGCGAAGGGATGCCGCCGTCGCGCACGCGCCTGATTGAAGCGTTAGGCCGCTCGGGCCGGCTTTGAGTATGCTGTCCGACAGCGATTCGGCGTCTGGAACAGGGCGCGACAGACCATAGGACGAGGCCAGAATGGCTGACGATTTCACTCTCAAAGGCGGCGCGCCAGCTGCTGGCGAACCCGGCAGCATCCATGACGAACCTATCGGTGATGCGCTGTCGCAGCGCTATTTGGCCTATGCGCTGTCAACGATCACATCGCGCGCTCTGCCCGATGTGCGCGATGGTCTAAAGCCCGTACATCGGCGCATCTTGTATGCGATGCGGCGGATGAACCTTGATCCCGGAACGCCGTTCCGCAAAAGCGCCAAGGTCGTGGGCGAGGTGATGGGCAACTATCACCCCCACGGCGACAGCGCGATTTATGATGCGATGGTGCGTCTCGCGCAGGACTTCTCCGTCCGCTATCCGCTCGTCGACGGGCAGGGCAATTTCGGCAATGTCGACGGCGATAATGCCGCCGCGATGCGCTATACCGAAAGCCGGTTGACGCTGGCGGCGCAAACGCTGCTGGACGGGATCGACGAAGACGCTGTCGATTTTCGGCCAACCTATGATTCCCTCGATACCGAACCCGTGGTTTTGCCCGGCGCATTTCCCAATCTGCTTGCCAACGGCGCGTCGGGGATTGCGGTGGGGATGGCCACCAGCATCCCGCCGCACAATGCCGGTGAAGTGCTGGATGCAGCCCTTTTGTTGATCGACAATCCATCCGCTGATCTTGACGCTTTGCTGGCGGTTCTTCCGGGCCCGGATTTTCCCACCGGCGGCGAAATTGTCGAGAGCCGTGAAAGCATCCGTGAGACCTATGCCACTGGTCGCGGCGGATTTCGCACCCGCGCGCGTTGGCAGGTGGAGGATTTGGGGCGCGGCCAGTGGCGGGTGGTTGTCACCGAAATTCCGTATCAGGTGCAAAAGGCCAAACTGATTGAGCAATTGGCAAGCCTTGTGGAAACCAAGAAAGCGCCGCTGCTGGGCGATGTGCGCGACGAAAGCGACGAGCGCTGTCGGCTGATTCTAGAGCCGAAGGCCCGTACGGTAGAAGCCGCCATGATGATGGAAAGCCTGTTTCGATTGTCGGAATTGGAAACACGGTTTGCGTTGAACATGAATGTGCTTGACGCAACAGGCGCGCCTCGGGTGATGAGCCTGCCTGACGTGTTGCAGGCCTTCCTCGATCATCAGCGCGTGGTGCTGCAACGGCGCACTCAACATCGCTTGGAAAAGATCGCCCATCGCTTGGAAATTCTCGGCGGTCTGCTGATCGTTTATCTCAATCTCGACGAGGTGATCGCGATCATCCGCAACGAGGATGAGCCAAAGTCAAAATTGATTGCACGTTTTGCATTAAGCGATGAGCAGGCCGAAGCGATCTTGAACACACGGCTGCGCTCGCTGCGCAAGTTGGAAGAAATGGCAATCAAGGCTGAAGATAAGGCCCTGCGCGAAGAGCAGGCAAGCCTGATTGCCCTGATGGGTTCGCCGGCCAAGCAGTGGAAGAAAGTTGGCGAAACGCTGCGCACGGTGCGCAAGCGGTTTGGGCCTGAAACTCCGTTCGGAAGACGTCGGTCGCAGTTTGGGACGGCTGATGCGAGTGTGGATTTGACGGTCGACGCGTTCGTCACTCGCGAGCCGATCACCATCGTGATGTCGGCGAAGGGTTGGGTGCGCGCCTTGAAGGGGCATGTGGAAGAACTCTCGCAATTGAAGTTCAAAGAGGGCGATCGGTTTGCGTTCGCGTGCTTTTGCGAAACCACGGATAAAATCGTGCTGTTTGCTTCAGATGGGCGAGCCTTCACGGTGGCCGGCGACAAATTCCCCGGCGGGCGCGGCATGGGCGAACCCATTCGTTTGATGATTGAGTTAGGCGACGACCAGGACATCCTGGCGATGTTTGCGCTGGCGCAAGGTGAGAAGCGCCTGGTTGCCTCGACGGACGGCTATGGATTCATCGTTGCCGAGGATGATCTGACTGCCGCCAAGAAGGCCGGCAAGCAAGTGTTGAACCCCGGCGACGGGGAAAGCGCAATCGTGTGTGCGCCGGTGCGCGGGGATCATGTCGCGGTGATCGGGGACAATCGTAAACTGCTGGTCTTCAAGCTTGATGAGTTGCCGGAAATGGCGCGCGGCAAAGGCGTCAAGCTGCAAACCTTTGCGCAAGGCGGGCTGTTGGATGCTGTGACATTCGCCGCCGCTGAAGGGTTGACCTGGACGGATGCCGGCGGGCGCATCCGCCAGGTGCCGGAATGGAAAGAGTATCGAGCCAAGCGCTCGCAGGCCGGCAAAGCGGCGCCGAAAGGGTTCTCCCGCACCGGGCGTTTCCGCGTTGATGGCTCTGAATAGGGGCTGTCAAACTATCGTTCGGCGGCAGGGGCGTTGGGTGTCTCTGGTTGGTCCTTCGGCGCCAGGATGAGATACATCGCCGGCGTCACGATGCGTGCAATCAGGGTGGACGAAATCAGGCCGCCGATAATCACGATCGCCAAAGGCGAATACAGCGGTGATTGTTCCAACACCAGCGGGATCAACCCGCCGATCGCGGTTGCGGATGTGAGCAAAACCGGCAAGAAGCGGATCTCACCGGCTTGTTCCACTGCCTCGCGCATAGGAACACCGTCCTCGCGCAGTTTGTTGGCGAAATCGACCAGCAGGATCGAGTTTTTGATTTCAATGCCGATCAGCGCGATGAAACCGATCATTGCCGTAAAGCTCAAGGAATTGCCGGATACAAACAGCGCAATCAGGCCGCCCATGATGCCGAACGGAATGACGAAGGCCACCGTGGTCATCATCGCGAATGTGCGAAACTCTAACAGCAGCACTGCAAGCACGCCGAAGATGGCGATCAGGATGGCCGCACCCAGGCCCGCAAAACTTTCCTGCGCTGCCTGGGCTTGTCCGCCAAATATGAGCGTGTAACCCGGCGGCAATTGCAGCGCCTGCAGCCGGCGCGCCGCTTCGCTTGTCACGGCGGCTGTGAGGAAGCCATCTTGCGTAAACGCGCGCACTTCACCGATCCGTTCGCGCTGAAAACGCTCAATGGTTGCGACGCCGGATTGAAACTCCGGCCGCGCCAATTCAGATAAGGGGGCAGCCCCGCCTTGTCCGTTCCAAACAAAAATCCGATCGAGATCATCCACGGTGGGCGGTGTTGGTGCGTCCAACCGGACGCGGATCGGGTAGGCGTCGCCTGCGGGATCGCGGAACCGCGCCGCAGGCGCACCGGCCAATGCAATGCGCAATGTCTGATCGAGGGACCCAGCCGGCGCCCCCAGCACCGCCGCCCGCGCGGGATCAATATTCAAATTCAGATCGACAACCCGTGCGCTCAAGGGATTTGTGACGTCGCGCGTACCCGGCGTATCGCGCAAAATCTGTTCGATTTCTCCAGAAATCGCAGACAGGGCGTTGATGTCTTGACCCGCCACACGCACCACAATCGGCGCATCCACCGGCGGCCCATTCTCAAACCGGCGCACACGAATGCGCGCGCCGGGAAACTGCGTCACAGCCTCGCGAATGTCGCGCACGGCTGCCTGGCCGGCCTCGGGCTTCCATTCCTTGAAGCTTGCAAATACCGCGCCGATATGAGGCTGCGATCGTTCCGGGAAGACGTTGTAATAGATCTGCGGATTGCCGAAGCCGGCATTGCCGAAATACCAGGCGATGTCGTCGCGCGCGGCAAGCACCCGTTCGACATGGGCGACGGCCGCGTCGGTGGCGGCGATCGTGGCGCCTTGGGGCAATTCCACATCGATCATAAAGACCGGGCTGTCGTTTTCGGGGAACAGGCTGAAGCCGAGCCGCGGCACGATCGCCAAAGACAACACAAACACCGAAAGCGACACGATCACCGTCAGGCGTGCGCGCTCCAGCGCCCAATGCAGCACCGGGCGATAGACCCCGTGGATGAAGCCCATTACTCGATCCAGCACGGGATTGGAGTGCCCAACCGCACTGCGCGGCAACAGCCGGCTGGCGAGAAACGGGACAATCGTGAGCGACACAAACAAAGACGCGATGATCGTGGTGAGGACCGCCACCGGCAAAGAGCGGATGAATTCGCCAGCGCCCTCCGGCAATGCCAGCAATGGCAAGAAGGCCAGCACCAGCGTCGCCGTACATCCGAGCACGGCGACGTTGATTTCCTCCACGCCTGCGATCGCCGCTTCGCGCGGCTGCAAGCCTTCCCGCAAACGACGCGCGATGTTTTCCGTCACCACGATTGAGTCGTCGACCAACAGCCCCAGTGCGATCACAAAGCCCGAGATCGACAGCTGGTTCATGGAAAAGCCAAGCTGGCCCGTCAGCATCACGCCAATCGCC
>JBIKVO010000065.1:0-10928 GCA_044356795.1 Caulobacterales bacterium | reverse complement strand
GGGAGGGGATCGGACAGAAAGGCGCGCGTGGAAATGCGCGTCTTCAGTGCGGTATCGACATCCATGGCAAGGCGTCCTGGCACTCAGCGGTGGTCCACACACTGATGAAAAACTGTAATTTGGCTGCGGTTGCAACGCGCCTGATTGGAGCGGTATTCGGCGATGGCGCGGGTCACACCGAAAAGCTCACACCGCAGCCGCAGCTGGATTTGGCGTTCGGATTGCGGATCTTGAACGCTTGGCCGATCAATTCACTGACCCAATCCACCTCCGAACCGTTGAGCAGATCGAGGCTGGCAGGGTCGACAAATACCCGCGCGCCATCCCTGGTGATCACCAGATCATCGGCGGTGGGACCATCGGCGATGGCGATCTCGTAGGAAAAACCGGAGCAGCCGCCGCCCAGCACGGCCACGCGCAAGCCGCCATCCGGGCAGATCGCAACGATTCGCTCCGCTGCGGCGCTGGAAATGGTAATCGGTGCAGTCATGACGGCTCCTTGCGGTCCCTATATGACGGGGACCCCTATGACTCGAACATTCAAGTGAGGTGAAGATGGGCCTCGGTCAAGACGGCGCCCCTAAAGACGCCGTTCCTCCAGACGCTGCCCCGCCTTGGCGTCGGGTCGCGCCTGCCCCCTACGGCGCCGACCCAACCAAAAGCCGCGGTCGGCTGCATCCCGAGCCGGAAAGCGCCACCCGCTCGCCGTTTCAGCGCGACCGTGACCGGATCATTCATTCCACCGCCTTTCGGCGCCTGAAGCAGAAGACGCAAGTGTTCATCGCCCATGAAGGCGACCATTTCCGGACCCGCCTGACGCATTCCTTAGAGGTGGCCCAAATCGCCCGTTCGGTGGCGCGCACCCTAGGCCTCGACGAAGACCTCGCCGAGACGGTGGCGTTGGCGCATGACCTTGGCCATCCGCCGTTTGGCCATTCCGGCGAGGATGAGCTTGATCTGCTGATGCAGCCCTTCGGCGGCTTCGATCACAACGCCCAGACCCTGCGCGTCGTGACCTATCTCGAACAGCGATACCCAACCTTTGACGGTCTCAATCTGAGTTGGGAGACCCTGGAAGGGGTGGTGAAGCACAATGGCCCTCTGGTGCGCGCCGATCGCCCATTGACCGACCTGCCGCTGGCCATTCAGCACTATGCCCGTGAGCATGACCTGGAACTCGACACTTGGTCTGGGCCGGAGGCACAGGTGGCCGCGCTCGCCGACGACATCGCCTACAACAATCACGACATTGACGACGGTTTGCGCTCAGGCCTGTTCAGCATTGATGATCTGATCGATTTGCCATTTGTGGGTGAAGTGTTTTGGACAGTGCGGTCAGACTATCCTGAGATCGAGCGCGAACGCTGGGTGGGGGAAGCGATCCGCCGGCTGATCGGCGCCCGGATTGCAGATCTGGTGGCTGAAACCCGCCGCCGGGCGGCCCAGTTCAAGCCGGAAAGTGCGGCCGATGTGCGCGCCATGGGGGCGGCGCTGGTGCAGTTCTCTGAGCCCATGCGCGAGACTGAAACCGTGCTCCGGCGATTCCTGTTTGACCGAATGTATCGGCATTATCGCGTCTGCCGGATGCGCAGTCAGGCGCGCCGGGTGCTGCGAGAGCTGTTTGAGTTATTCCTGAGCGAACCGGAATTGCTGCCCGATCGCTGGCGCCAGCGCGCCGGTCAACGCGGCACAGATGGCTGCGCCCGGGTCATTTGCGACTATATCGCCGGCATGACCGACGCCTTCGCCATCGAGGAACACCGACGGTTGTTCAATCTCGATCGCTGGCTTTAGGCGGCGCCGTGATAAAAGCCAAGCATGGACGATTCTCTCTATCGGGCGGCCCAAGCTGCGCGGCCGCGCCCGCGGGATACGGGCTTTCGCCCACGGCCCGTCCGCAGCCATGCGGGGGCGGTCTTCCTGATGCTGCTAGGGGGGGCCGGCGCGGGGGTGGCCTATCTTGCGCTGGACGGCCAGATCGGCGCCCCGCCCGACAGCCCACGCGCGCCCGTGGTGCTGCAAAGCGGGGCCGGCGCCCCGTTCAAGACGGCCTATGGCGGGGCGCAGTCCGCACCCGAGCCGCCGCCAGACCGGGCGATTTATGCCCGCATGACCGAGCGGGCCGCCACCGCTGCGCCCGCGTCCCCCGCGGCGCCAGCGCAACCAGCTGAAAGCGCCAACACCAAGGCCCCCAAGTCGACGGCGCAAGAGCCCGCGTTGGCCCCCAGGGCGGATCCGGCCCCCAACGCGGCCGTGACCGAAACCGCCTATGGCGTCCAGCTTGGCGCTTTTTCCAGTGAGGCCGCCAGCCGCACCGCCTGGACCCGGGCGCAGACGCAGGCAGGGGCGGCGTTGTCTGGCCTCAGCCCGGACATCAGCCCCGCAGTGCAGGAGGGGCGCACGCTCCACCGCCTGCGGGCCGGCGCCTTCGCGGATCGGGCGAAAGCGGAAGCCTTGTGCGCCGCACTTCAGGCAAGAACCGTGTCGTGTTTGGTGGTGCGTCGATGAGTGAGCCGGCGGCGATAATCTTTGGGTGGCGCAAGGCGACGCTGGATGACGACGCGGCGGCGTTTTTCCGTGCGGCAAATCCGTGGGGTTTCATCTTGATGGGGGAGGCGTGCGAAAATCGCGCGCAGGTGCGCCTGCTGGTGGAGGCGCTGCAGGATTCGGTGGGCCGGCAGGCGCTGGTGATGATCGACCAGGAGGGCGGGCGTGTTGCACGCTTGAAGCCGCCGGAGTGGCCCGCGTTCCCGCCGGCCCAGGCGTTTGGCGCGCTGTATGCCCGCGACCCCGAAATCGGGCTTGAGGCCTGCGCGCTCAGCCACCGGCTGATGGCGCATGAGTTGTTTGGTCTGGGCGTTCGCGCCGATTGTGCGCCGGTGCTTGATCTCGTGCATCCCGGGGCCCATGGCGTGATCGGCGACCGCGCCTTCAGCGCTGACCCCGAAGCCGTGGCGGCGCTGGGCAAGGCCGCGCTGACGGCGCTTGCCGATGGCGGGGTGGTGGGGGTGGTGAAGCATATTCCCGGCCATGGCCGCGCCTTGAGCGACAGCCATCACAGCCAGCCGCGGGTGCAGGCGAGGCGCGAGGCCTTGGCCGCTGATTTCGCCCCGTTCAAGGCGCTGGCCCATGCCCCAATGGCAATGACTGCCCATCTCGTCTATGAAGCCTTTGACGATCAGGCGCCGGCGACGCTGTCTGCAACCGTCATTGCGGAGGTCGTGCGCGGGGCGATCGGTTTTGATGGGCTGCTGATCAGTGACGATCTCGGAATGGCGGCGCTCTCGGGGGATTGGTGGGAAAAGGCAGAGCGGGCGCTGCAGGCGGGCTGCGATATGCTGCTGCATTGCGAAAGCGACATCGCGGAGATGGAGCGCATCGTGATGGCGACGCCGGCGCTGTCTGGCCTAGCGCTGGCGCGGGCGCAACGGGTGGACGGGCTGGCGCAGCGACCGCCCAATCCCTTCGACGCCCACGCTGCGCGGGCCGACCTGGACCTGTATTTAAGCGACCTGGAAGACTGAACAGCATCTGTGAGGCTCGGCCGCCATGAGGTTCCCGCCTAAGGCGCCTGGCCTTTCAAAGGGACGGGTTTTCAGCCACACATATGGGCTATTCCATAGTGCGGCAGGGCGCGCGTGACCGACCAAGACTGTCTGACCATCGAAGGGCCCGCGCTGGATGGCGATCCCGAGGCGTTGCCGATCGATCTGGAGGGGTTTGAGGGGCCGCTGCACCTGCTGCTGGAGCTGGCCCGGGCGCAAAAGGTGGACTTGGCGCGGATCTCGATGGCGGCCCTGGCGGACGCCTTCTTGACTTTTGTGGCGGACGCGCGGGGGCGGCGCATCGAACTGGCGGCGGATTTCCTGGTGATGGCGGCATGGCTGGCGTGGCTGAAATCGCGCCTGTTGCTGCCCAAGCCCGTAAAGCCCTCCGACGAGCCGGACCCCGACCATGAAAGCGCCCGGTTGCGGGCAAAGCTGGCCAATCTCGCCGCCGCGCGGGAGGCCGCCCGCCGGCTGGAGGCGCTGGATCAGGTCAACCGCGATGTGTTTTTGCAGGGCAATCCGGCCCCGATCGCGGTGGTCGAGACGGTGCGCTTTAAAGCCTCCCTCGGGGAGCTGCTGGCCGCCTATGGCCGCCAGCGCAGTGCAGGTCTTTTGCGCCGCCATCAGCTGTCTGCGCGCACGGTGTATCCCATCGCCGACGCCCGCCGGCGCCTCAAGGACATGGCCCCAGCCCTGAAAGACTGGACGCCGCTGACCGAGATATCCGCCGCAGCCCCTGGCCGGGCGGAGGCGGGGATGGCGTCCGTGACCGCCAGCACCTTTGGCGCCGCCTTGGAATTGGCGCGGGACGGCGTCCTTGATCTCCACCAGGACGCCTATGGCGCGCCGCTGTTGCTGAAGGGGCGCGCATGAGCCCTCGCCGATCGCCAAAGGCGCAGCCGCCGCAGGATGGCGCCCCACACGATGGCGCCCCACAAGAGGCGAACGACGCCCGCCCCGGCGTCACCGCAGATGCCATCCGCATCGTTGAAGCGCTGCTGTTTGCCGGCGGCGCGTCGATGACGGCGGCCCAGTTGAGTTCGTTTTTGCCGGCGGGCGCAGACATTGGCGCGGTGTTGATGAGCCTGAAGCGGGTCTATGCCGGGCGTGGGGTGGTGCTGGTGGAGGCGGGCGGGGCGTGGCGCTTTCAGACGGCCCCGGATTTGTCCGGCTTGTTTCTGAGCCACAGGGAGGCGCCCCGCAAACTGCCCAAGGCCGCCCTCGAGACCCTGGCCATCATCGCCTATCACCAGCCCGTCACCCGCGCCGAAATTGAGGCTTTGCGCGGGGTCGGGCTGTCGAAAGGTACGCTCGACCTGCTGCTGGACCTGGACTGGGTGCGTCCGCGCGGGCGCCGTCGCAGCCCTGGCCGGCCGCTCACCTACGCCACCACCGATGCTTTTCTCAGTCACTTTGGCCTCATCTCCCTTGACGCTCTGCCCGGCAAGGATGATCTGACAGCGGCAGGATTTGTCGATCCGCGGATTGCGCCGCGGCTTGACGTGCCGCGCCCGGCAGACGAATTGGTCAAGGCTGAGGGTGTTTCCGAGGCGGGCGATGCAAAGGCCGACGAGGCGGAGTTTGGCGAGGTGCGCGGCGACTTTTTCACCGACCATCTCGACGACGCGTAGAAACAGGCCCCAGGCTTGGGCTTAAGGATCAGGCAAGGGCCTGTCTTGCAGGCCTGTCTTGGAGGCCTGTCTTGGAGGCCTCTCTTGGAGGCCTGTCTTGGATGCCTCTCTTGGAGGCCTCTCTTGGACTGGACCCTGATCGGGTGGGGCAAGATTGATGTCGCTCGGCCGCCCGTTTTGTTCGGGGCCGGGCAGTGGAGACGAACATGCACGCACCAAGTTTATGGGCGCTGATCATCATTGTGTTGCTGGTGGTGATTTTGTTCGCCCGCCCCGGCAAGATTTCCAACTTCATGACCGACCTTGGCAAAGGCATTCGCGGGTTCCGCGGCGGTCTTGGCGGCAAGGACGAGGACGAGGACGCAACAAAGCCCGGCGATCCGCCGCGTCAGATTCCGTCGTCTGCGGAAGACAGCAAAACCAATCGCCGTGACCGAACGGGCGTGGACCAATAGCGCCTCGCCGAAAGGGGCTTTTCGCCCATGATGCCCGGACTGGATTTCTCCGAAGTCATTATCGTCATTGTGCTGGCGCTTCTGGTGCTGGGGCCCAAGGATTTGCCGCTGATGATGCGTAAGTTGGGGCGCTTCATGGCGAAGATGCGCGGGATGGCGGCGGAGTTTCGATCCGGCTTTGATGAGTTGGCGCGGCAGGCCGAACTCGATGAACTGCGCAGGGAGGTCGACGCGCTGCGTCACTCGACGCGCAGCGGATTGGCCGCTATGAGCGACGAATTCGCCAAGCCGATCGCCGAGGCGCGCGAGGCTGCGATGACGCCGCTGCCAGCGCCGGAGGCAAAGCCCGATCCCGCACCGGATGCGAAGCCGGCGACATTCGACGTCGAGACGGCTGACCCCGCCCCCTATGATCCGGAGCCGTCCGCAATTTCGCCGGCGCACACCGCAGGCGGCGCGCGATGAGCGCCGCCAACGACGCCGACGAGATCGAGGCCAGCCGCGCGCCATTGCTGGACCATCTTGCGGAGCTGCGGACGCGCTTGGCGTGGGCGGCGGCGGCGCTCGTGGCGGCGACATTGATCTGCTACGGCTTTGCCAAGGATATCTATGTGTTTCTGGCCGAGCCCTATCGCATGGCGCTGGCGCATGCGCAGGGCAAACCGCTGGCCGATGTCGTGGTGCAGCTGCAGGCCACCCATCCGTTTGAGGTCTTCTTCACCAATCTGAAGTTGGCGCTGTTTGCGGGCGTGATCGTTGCGTTTCCGGTGATTGCGTATCAGGCTTACGCGTTTGTGGCGCCGGGCCTTTACAAGCGGGAAAAGGCCGCCGTTGCGCCGTTTCTGATCGCGGCGCCGATCATGTTCCTGCTGGGCGGGGCGTTTGTGTTTTATGTCGCGATGCCGTTTGCGATGGAGTTTGCGCTGGGGTCGCAGATCAATAGCGCGACAACCCAGACGGCGCTGAACGCCAAAGTGAACGAGTATTTCAGCCTGGTGACGACGCTGGTTCTGGCCTTTGGCGCGGTGTTTCAGGTGCCGGTGGTGCTGGCGCTCTTGGCGCGGGTGGGGGTGGTCAACGCCAAGATGCTGCGCAATGGGCGCCGCTATGCGATTGTGGGCATCGTGGCGTTTTCGGCCTGCGTGACCCCGCCCGACCCGTTCAGCCTGTTTCTGATGGCGATCCCCGTTTACGCGCTGTACGAGATTTCGATCTGGGTGGTGGTGTTCATCGAGAAGGGGCGCGCCAAGCGTCTCGCTGCCGAGGCCGCCGCCCAACCGGCCGAGTAGGGCGATCTTCCCAAGACCAGCCCATCTCGATAAGACCGCGCCATGCATGACATCAAACATATCCGCGAGAATTTCGACATCTTCGCCGCAGCCATCGGCCGCCGGCCCCTGAGCGACGACCAACGCGCAAAGGTGAGCGCGCTTTTGGCGCTCGATCAGCAGGCGCGCGCTCTGCAAACCCAGCGCCAGGAGGCCGAGGCCGGCCGCAATGCAGCGTCCAAGGCGATTGGCGCTGCGAAAGCAAAAAAGGACGAGGCCGAGGCCGGCCGCCTGATGGAAGAGGTCGCGCGGCTGAAGGGCGTGATGGAAACGGTTGGCGCGGAGGAGGCAAAGGTCGCGGCGGACTTGCGCGGTATTCTCGAAACGTTGCCGAATGTGCCCGCCGCTGATGTTCCCGACGGGGGCGATGAAACCGGCAATGTTGAGGCGCGGCGGTGGGGAGCGCCGCGCGGGCTCAAGGCGGCGCGCGACCATGTCGCGCTCGGCGAAGCGCTCGGCATGATGGATTTCGAGGCCGCTGCGCGCATGAGCGGCGCGCGCTTTGTGGTGTTGAAGGGGCAGCTGGCGCGGCTGGAGCGGGCGCTGGCGGCCTTCATGCTCGATCTGCAAACCACCGAGCACGGCTATCAGGAAACCAGCCCGCCGTATTTGGTAAAAGATCAAGCCGTTTACGGAACCGGGCAATTGCCGAAGTTTGAAGACGATCTGTTCATTACAAAGAACCCTTCTTCCTTTGAAGATGTCTTTGCTCAAAAAATGAAATCATACGACGCTGCGAATTTTATTAAATTGAATCAAGAACGCTTGGCAGAGCTAGCGATTGAGGTGTGGCGGCAGTCGCAACGCTACTTCTTCATCCCCACTGCGGAAGTCTCACTGACCAACATCTTTCGTGAGACGATTCTCGACGAAAAAGACCTCGCCACGCCGATCCGCATGACCGCCGACACGCCGTGTTTCCGCAGCGAGGCCGGCAGCGCCGGGCGCGACACCCGCGGCATGATCCGTCTGCACCAGTTCCGTAAAGTCGAACTCGTCTCGATCTGCAAACCGGAGGATTCAAAAGCCGAACACGATCGCATGACGCAGTGCGCGGAAGAGGTGCTCAAGCGCCTCGACCTGCCGTTCCGCACAATGCTGTTGTGTTCAGGCGATATGGGTTTTGGCGCTCAGAAAACCTTTGATCTTGAAGTGTGGCTGCCGAGCCAGAACACCTATCGCGAAATCTCCAGTTGCTCGAACTGCGGTGATTTTCAGGCCCGCCGCATGGATGGCCGCTTTCGTCGCGAGGGCGCGAAGGGCACTGAGTTTTTCCATACGCTCAACGGCTCTGGCCTGGCAGTCGGGCGCACGCTGGTGGCGGTGCTGGAGACGTATCAAACCGAGGACGGTTCAATCACCGTGCCCGATGCGCTGATCCCCTATATGGGCGGCCTGACAAAGATCGCCCGCGCGTGACCAACGCAACCAACGCCAATGGGGACAGCCATCCGCTTCGCTCCAAGCTGCGGGAGTTGTATTTCGGCACAACACCATCGGCGCTGCGGTTTCAGGCGGTGCTGGTGGCGTTGGATGTTGTCATCATCGGGTTTTTTATCGTCACGCAGTTTGTGCGCGATTGGCCAATCCTGTTTTACACACTGGATTTTTTGGTCGCGGCGTTCGTGCTGGCAGACCTGACGGCGAAATGGTTTGCGCTGGGATCGCTCAAGCGCCTGTTCAAATATCCCACCACTTGGGTGGATCTGGTTGTACTGGCCACGCTGCTGGTTCCGGCGATGCACAATTGGGGATTTCTGCGCATCCTTCGGCTGTGGACATTGGTGCAGCGCGAGCGGTTTTGGAACGTCATTGGCGGCGGCAAGTGGGACGATACCTATGTCGAGGACCTCACCAAGGCGATCGTAAATCTGGTGGTGTTTGTATTTCTCGCCGCTGGCGTGGCGCAGGCGATATTCCTGGAACAGCATCCCAAGCTGAACAATTTTCTCGATGCGGTGTATTTCGTTGTCACGCTGCTTTCCACCACCGGCCTGGGCGACATCACCATCGATACCTGGCAGGGCCGCGTTTTCTCCATCATGCTGATGGTGACGGGCGTGACGTTGTTTTTCTCGATTGCGCAAAAAGCCTTTGCGGGTCGGCGGCGGAGCATTGTGTGCGACAGCTGCGGGCTGGATCGCCACGAGGCGGACGCGGCCTTTTGCCGGTCGTGCGGCGCGCGGCTTGATCACACGGCCTCCCGCAGGCGTCCGCGCCTGCATCACCACAACCGTCATTGAACTGGCTTCACCGGCCGGGGGAAGCTATCACTGCACGATGAAAATTCTTTGCGTCAATGACGACGGCATTCACGCCACCGGCCTTGCGGTGTTGGAGCGCATGGCCCGCCATTTCAGTGATGATGTCTGGGTGGTCGCGCTCGAGACCGAACAATCCGGCGCCTCGCGCGCGCTGAGGCTCCCTGCGCCGATCCGTGTACGCCAGGAGGGGCCAAAGCGTTTCGCCGTCACCGGCACGCCGACTGACTGCGTATTGCTGGGCGTGCAGGAATTGATCACCGGCGCGCGGCCTGATCTGGTTTTGTCAGGCGTTCATCGTGGGCAGAACATGGCCGAGGACGTGACCTTTTCCGGCGCCATCGCGGGCGCCACGAAGGGCATGCAATTGGGTATCTCCGCGATTGCGCTGTCGCAAACCAGGGGCCTGCGGGAAGGCGCAGCGATTCCGTGGGATACCGCTGAGCGCCATGCGCCGGGCGTGATTGCGCAGTTGCTTGCGGCCAAATGGCCAGACAGTGTGGTGATGACTGTGAATGTTCCCGATTGCGATCCCGATGCCGTGCGCGGCGTGCAGGCCACGCGCCACGGCAAGCGCGATCAATTGGTCATCCACGCCGACAAGCGCACCGGTCTGCGCGGGGAAACCTATGATTGGCTGGGCTTTCGCGGCCGCTTGAGCGATCTGCCCGAAGGCGTTGATCTGCACGCGGTGTATCACCACTCTGTGTCATTGACGCCGCTGCACATGGATTTGACGGCGGCCGATGCGATGCAGCGCTTGCGGGACGTGTTGGCTTGAGCGCAGGCGATGTCGATCCGTCCCGGTTGATGGCCTATGTGCTGGCGCTGCGCCAAAACGGGGTGACGGACGCCCGCGTTCTGGCGGCGATGGAGCGGCGGCCGCGCTCGGCGTTTGCGCCGGCGGCGTTTGCTTCGCTGGCGTTGGCGGATCGCCAAATCCCGATTGGGGAGGGGCAGTTCAGCCCGCGTCCCAGCGAGGCCGCACGCCTGGTGTCGGCGCTGGATGTGCGCGCGGACCATAAGGTGCTGGAAATCGGGGCCGGGTCTGGCTTCATTACGGGGGTGTTGGCGGCCATGGCGCGCAAAGTGACAGCCGTGGAGCGCCGCCGTGCGCTGGTTTCGCATGCGCGGGCCTGCCTTGGCCAGATGCGGATCATGAATGCCCATGTCCATCACGGCGATGGCCTGTTGGGATGGCGCGAGGAAGCGCCTTTTGATCGCATGATCCTGCATGGCGCGGCGCCGCCCTTCGTGTCGGCGCTGATTGCGCAGCTGGCGCCGGGAGGATTGATGCTGGCGGCGGCGGGTCTCGCGCCGAAGGTGCACTGGCGCGTGTTTGAGAATGTCGATGGCGCCTTGGCGGCCCGCGCTGATCTTGGGCCCGCGGATGTAAAGCCGCTGGAGCCCGGCGTCGCGGAGGCGTGAGCGATCGCAAGCTTGCCAAAGCCGCCTGAATCACGGCTGCGGTGGGCGATGCGTCGAGCAGTCCTTTTGACGGCGGCGGCGGCTTTATCGGCGGGCTGCGCTGCGACCGGCACGCCCGCACCGGTGGAGTTTCGCACCATTGCGCCGGCCACAGCGCCATCGGCTCCGGCCGGAGGGCGAGCCGAACCCGCATCGCCAGCCTGGTCTGCTGCGCCCAGATCAATGCCGGCCCCTGTCGAACATCGCGTGTCGCCCCAACGGCCGACAGCGCCTGTCG
>JBIKVO010000417.1:0-3029 GCA_044356795.1 Caulobacterales bacterium | reverse complement strand
CCTCGACGCCGCTCCCGCCGGCCCGCGCGGCGCCGCCATTGCGCTCGGCAATCTGGATGGTGTGCATCTTGGTCACCAGGCCGTTCTGGCCGCCGCCGCCAAAGCCGGCGCGTCGGTGATGGGGGCTGCGGTGTTTGAGCCCCACCCACGCCGGTTGTTCCAACCCGACGCCCCGCCTTTCCGCTTGCAAAGCCCGGCGCAACGGGCCCGCGCCTTGAGCGGGTGCGGGGTCGCGGCGCTGTTTGAGATCCGGTTTGATCGCGCGCTGGCGGGCCTGAGCGACGGGGCATTTTGCGCCGAAATTCTGGTTGGGCGCATGGGCGTGGCGCATGTCGCGGTGGGTGCGGACTTCTGTTTCGGCAAAGGCCGCATGGGCACGGCGCAAACATTGGCCGCCCACGGGGCCAATATGGGGTTTGGCGTCAGTATTGTTGATGCAGTGGATGAGGACGGCGCCGCGGAGAAGGTGTCGTCGACGCGCATTCGGGAAGCCTTGTTGGGTGGCGATGTTGCAGCAGCGACCCGGCTCTTGGGCCGACCGTGGGCGATCGAGGGGATTGTCGGGCCCGGCGCGCAACGGGGCCGCACGATCGGCTTTCCCACCGCCAATGTCGGGCTTGGGGATTATGTTCAGCCGCGGCTTGGGGTGTATGCGGTGCAGGTGGATGTCGGCGACGGCGTGTGGCGGCCGGGCGTGGCCAATATCGGCGTCAAACCGACGGTGGCGTCCGCGCTGACGCCGCTTCTGGAGGCGCACATCTTCGACTTTTCCGGCGATCTTTATGGACGAAGACTGGAAACGCGGCTTTCAGCGTTCATCCGGGACGAGCGCAAATTCGACAATTTTCCTGCGCTGCTGGCGCAAATCGAAGCCGATGCGCAAACCGCGCGACGCCTTTTGCTTTAGCGCCGGCGCACATATTTCCGGAACGCCCAATATTTGTCACCGCCGTCATGCACGCACCGCCAGCCCCACGCGAAAAGCACCGGGCGCATCATTCGGTTGAACCAGCCATGCGCGCACAGCATCACATTATCGCCGCGCAGCGCGCGGGCATGGAGCGAGGCTGCGGCCGCTTCGGCGCGGGCCTCCGCCTGGGCCCGGGTTTCCCCACCCTGCGCCCGGCCCAGCCACCAGGACACCCGCGCATAAACACCCCAACGGCGAGGCTTGCGCCGGCCGGGCACCGGCGGCGGCGGCAAGGGCGCCTCGATATAGATGGCGTCGGCCGTCACCGGTTTGCCGCCCGCAATGGCTTGGGCGGTTTCGATCGAGCGCGGCAATGTCGAACACAAGATCACATCTGCTTGCGCGGCGGCGGCGATCAGCTCCGGCGGCGGCGTCTGGCCCTCCATCAGCCCGCTGCGGTCATAATCGGCCCACCAGTCGATATATTCGCGCCAGGTGATTTTGACTTTGCGATCCCCCCGGGGCTTGCCGTGGCGGGCCAGCACAATCCAGCCGGGCTCCGGGCGGGCGAGGCCCCTTTGGCGCACACTCGTTGGATCGCCGCTGTCGTGAGCGAACGCGACTGGCCCAGGCTGCATTGGCGGCTCCGCCATGTGGCTCCCCAGCTCCCCTGTCTGGCCAGGCCGTTGCACCCGCGGGGCGTCAGCCTGACGCTTCTTGCACTCTTATGGCGTCATTTCCTCGCGCCCCCAACCACGAAGGATCGATCGTCAGCCCGCCCCCCGCCGGTCGCAATCCTATCCCTCGCTCTCCGATACCCCTCGCCGCCCGGCCACACAACCGGGCGCGTGCAGAGCGACCACCACAGCGCGAACAAAACTTGCTTTTCTGTCGCCTCATGGTAGCCATGTCCCATACTCAAAAGGTGAGCATGCGATGCCACGCTGGGGGCTTTTGATCATTTTGGCTGCCTTCAGTGCGGCGTGCACCCAGCCGGCCCCCTATGGCGGCGATGCTGCGCAGAAAACGGGCGCTGCAGGGACGGCCGAGGCGGGGTCTGCCGCCTGCCCTGACGATGGCGCGCGTCTGCCGGAGACGGGGATCTGCCAGGGTCAGGTGGCGGCCTATTTTGGCGGCGGGGCCGCGCGCCCGACGGATCTGCAGCCTGGATGCAGCCTTGTCGGCGCCGAAGTGATGCTGCCCGGCGGTGACGAAGCGATCCTGTTCAACACCATGACCTGCAACGGCAAAGCAACAAAGCTGGACTTTGCCGGCGGCGCGCGCAGCGCTGCATTAACGGTGGCGCAATCGGCCGTATTCGACGGCGATCAGGGCAATCGCGAAGTGGTGCGGATTTTCCGCACGGCGGAAGTCGCCGATCCGAAGAAAATGATTCTAGACATGGCGCGCGGCACAACCACCAACAAAGCCGAAGCCGCCGCCTGCGCTGTGCGCGCCGTCAGCCGCACGGAGGCGGCCGAAAAATCCTTCCCGGACGATGCGCTGGTCGTCGATGTGTCCGACGCCTACAAGCGCGCCAAGCAACTCAATGATCAAGACTCCTATGCGGTTTGCGGGGATTGGGGGCTCGATACGGGCGCGCAGGTGTTCTGGCTGATCCGCGGCGGCTACGCGATGTTTGTCGACTTGGGCCAGGACCTGCCAGACTTCGACCCAAGCACCCTGACGGTCGTCCGCAAGGGCACGGACGGCGCGTGGAGCGCTGTGGACTAGAAACACCCCGCTGCTATGCAGCCGTCATCAGCGCCAGAACATGGGCGCGCGCTGAGACGGCAAGCGCGGTGAGATTGTAGCCGCCCTCCAGCGTTGACACGATGCGCCCTTGCGCGGCCGGGGCGGCGGCGCGGATCGCCTGCGTGCCCCAGGCGAAATCGCTTTCGTCCAGGCCCATGTCGGCCAGCGGATCGTCGCGATGGGCGTCAAAACCTGCCGAGATCAAAACCAGTTCCGGATCAAATCGCCTCAGCGCCGGCAGCACGATAGTCTCCATTGCAGCCCGCCATTGCGCGCCTGACGCACCAGGCGGCAGGGGCGCATTGATCAGATTGCCGTATGTGCTCACGTCGCTGGCAGCGCCAGTGCCCGGATAAAGCGGACG
>JBIKVO010000416.1:0-3035 GCA_044356795.1 Caulobacterales bacterium | reverse complement strand
GCCGACCTCGCGATGACGCGTGAGGGCCTCGCCATTGTCGCGCCGCGCATCCAGCAGAAGCCGTTCTGGGCGCCGTCGGTATTGAACATCCTGATCGACCGCAATCTCGAGCCCGTGCTGTTATTGGGGCTGGCCGCCGGTTTCCCGGAGCAGCAAGACCGCCTGCTGACGCAGCTGTTTGCCAGCCGCGGGCCGCAGGCGGCCTTCCTGGGATGGCTGGAGGCCTCCCCCGCCACGGTGACGCAGGCGCTATCCTGGCCGATCGACCCAAGCTTCAAGCGCACGGACGCGCGCCTGCCGTTCAACTGGGCGCTGCGATCGCCCAATGCCGAATTCGAGGCCGGCGGCGGCCTTTACGCATCCTATAGCGGCCGTGGTCGTGAAGCGCTGGTGGAACAGATCGTCATGATGGGGCCTGGGCGCTATATTTTGACCGCGGAGATGTCAGGCCAGATCGAATTGCGCAGCGGCATTTTCGGTTGGTCTGTCACGTGTGAGCCCAGCCGCACCGAAATCGGTCTTCTAAGGATCGAGACGCTCGCAGCCACGCCCGCCCCCTACGCGACCACGCTTGTTGTGCCGCGCGAGGGCTGCGCCGCCCAACGCCTCACCTTTCTGGGCCTGCCGGGGGAGTTTCCCCGCCGCGCCCGCGCAACCGTCGCCCGCTTGACGCTGACCCCGGCGACGGCGGATGCGCCAAGCCCTGCAGGACAAGCGCCATGAGCGCCCGCCGCCGCCGCAAACAATTGGCGCCGCCACAGTCGGTGTTGCGCGATCATCTTGATCGCGGTCTGATGGTGTTCCTGCTCGCCTTCGCCCTGGTTTTGGGCGGGGCTTCGCGCGGGGCATTCATGGCTCATGGCGTGCTGGAAGTGACATTCGCCGCGGTGCTGCTGGGGATTGTGGTGTTGCGCCGCGACAGCCAGTTTGACCGCGCCGCTTGGGCCTTGTTGGCGATCGGGCTGGCGTTTTTTGCTTATGGCCTCGCCAGTCTGGCGCCGCTTCCAGCGGCCATATGGACATCGTTGCCCGGCCGCGCGCCCATCGCGGAAGGGTTTGCGCTGGTGGGTGCGGCCGCCCCCAGCCTGCCCATGTCATTGACGCCGGAGGCGACGCTTGCATCGCTGTCGGGCTTTTTGCCGCCGATCGCCGCCTTTTGCTTTGCCGCCGGCATGATCTGCGCCCGCGGCGGCCAAACCCTTGGTTGGACTCTGCCGGCGCTGGCGGCGGGCAGTTTGCTGTTGGGGATTGCGCAGGTCTTCGGCGGCCAAAGCTCACCGCTTTATGTGTATGAGTTTCAAAATCGCGGCGCACCCACGGGCTTTTTCGCCAATGTCAATCATCAAGCCACGCTCGGCTTGATGGCGTTGCCGTTTCTGGGCGCGCTGGCCGGGCTGGCGCGGCTGCGCGCCGTGATCAATCAGGTTGAATATGGAAAGCTGTTGCTGATCGCCGGCATGGCGCTGTTTTCTGTGACCCTGGTGGTGTTTGCAGGCTCGGTGGCGGGGCTCTTGATGCTGGGGCCAACGCTGATCGCCAGCTATCTGATCGCATTCGGGATGGGGAAGCTGCGCTCATGGCGCACCGTGATCGCATTCGGCGTGATCCTGGGGATTGCCGCCGTCGCCTATGGTGTGGGCACCCATCCGGCGGTCCAGGCGGAGCTTGGCGCCACGCTGGACGACGGCCCGGGATCACGCATGTCGGCAATTGACGGCGGCGGGGCGGCAGCGGCGGCCTTTTTCCCGGTGGGATCGGGGCTTGGCAGCTTTATGACCGTGTTTTCCGCCTTTGAGGCGCCGGCGCCAACCTCCACCACCTTCATGGCGCACGCCCACAACGAGTATCTCGAACTGGCGATTGAGCTGGGCCTTGTGGGCGTCTTGATCCTGGCGGCAGTGCTGATCTGGTTAGCGCGGATGGGGGCGACGGCCTGGGGCGGGGCGCCAGGCTCTGACACGCGCTATCGCCAGGCAGCCTGGACGGCGCTGGCGGTTGTGGCGGTGCACAGCCTGGCGGATTATCCGCTGCGCACGCCGGCCATCGCGGTGATCGCGGCGATGTGTGCGGGGATCCTGGCGGCCCCTGCCATGTACCGGCGCCAAGCGACCGAGGCCGACGAAGCGGCGGAGGCGGACGCCCCCAAGCATGTGGACTTGTAGGAAAAGTTTGCACGCGACGCGCCCGCAGGACGCCCCTTGAAAGCTCTCATGAAGGCTCTCATGAAGGCCCCCTTGAAGGCCCCATTGAAGGCCCCCTTGAAGGCCCCCACGAAAGCCCCCTTGAAAGCCCCGTCGAAACGGGGCCAAGGGGCTTAAGCCGCCGCCAGATCCGACGTCGACATGGACACCGGAATGGCCTGTTTCATCAGCGTCAGCAGCACGCGCACCCGGCCCGGGCCGTCCAAGCGCTCCACCACGGCGAGATGCGCGGCAAACGGGCCATGCACCACCTTCACAATATCACCCACCTTCACATCAGCCGAGGGAGGTTCGTAAAGGCCAGACGCGCCAACCACATCACGAATGCCCTCCACAAGGCCGACCGGTGCCGGTGTTGGCCGCTCGCCGGTCTTGACGATGCGCATCACCCCGACCGTACTGTCGATCGGCCGCCACCGCTGCGTCGCCAAATTCAGGCGCACAAACAGATAGCCAGGGAAATAGGAAGCAATCGTCCGCCGCGCGCGCCGGCCGGAGCCGATCGTCTTGATCGCCCGCGGCAGAAACGTCTCATAAGACTGGCGCTTAAGATGCTGCTCGGCCACGGTCTCCCGCCCGGTTTGGGCGTTCACGAGAAACCAGCGCGGCGCAGAAGCAGCCTCGGGGCTGTTGGCGTTGGCGCCAGCCAGTCCCTGATCGTCGAAATCCAGCACGTTCATCGCCGTCCCCTACAATACCCCGCCGCCCCGCCGGAAAAATAGCGCAACCGTAGTTCGCCACAAGATCGCCGCGTCCAGGCCCAATCCCAGTTTGCGGGCGTAAAAGGCGTCATAACGCGCCTTCCGTCGCGGCGTCACATGATTGCGCCCGGAA
>JBIKVO010000294.1:0-4386 GCA_044356795.1 Caulobacterales bacterium | reverse complement strand
GGCTGCGGAAGTGACGCCGGTGAGCGAGATCGCGGGCATGAAGTTCAAGCCGGCGGGAATCTGCGAAACGATGCTAAAGGATTACGCAAATCTGGTGCGCCGAAAAAATATTGGATGAGGACGCGGCCGCCGCCGCACCGAATCGCACCGCGTGATGGCGCCCCTCACCGCAACGCTGTTTTCAGCGCGGCATAGAGATTTTGGTGCATCGGCTCAGTGAAGCTGGTTCCTGGCATGGCGTGCGTGCCCAGCGTCACCACCACCATGCCAGCAGTGGGATTTACATACACCCTTTGGCCGCGCACGCCGAGCAGCGTGAACGATCCATCGGCGTCGTGGCTGATCCAGAATTGACTGCGATAGGTCCAATTTGCACGCGCCGGCGCCGGGTTTGAAGCAGCGAACGCTGCGTGGTCGCCGCCGCGCAGAATATTTGCGATCACGGCTGCTGGCACGATTTGCTGACCGTTGAAGCGACCATTATTGCGCAGCATCTCGCCAAGGCGGGCCAGATCGCGCGCGGTGGCGTTCATGCCGGCGGCTGCCACTTCCATGCCCGCGCGGTCGAGCGCGATCGAGGCGTCATGCTCGGCGCCCAGCTTCGACCACACGCGCGCGCTGATCACATCGGCAAGCGGCTTGCCTTCAACACGCGACACGATCCATCCAATCACATCGGTGGCTGCAGAGCGATAGCGGAACGCGCCACCCGGTTTATCATAGCGCTGCATATGCTGTTTAAGCGCTTCGGCGAAGCCCTGCGGCGTCTTCAGCGGCGCCGGCAAATCGCCCCATCCCCATGCCGCGGCGTACGCGAAAATGTCCGCCGTCGGATCAAGATAATCTTCGCGGAATTGCACACCGTCGCGCATGTCCAATACATCGCGCACGCGCGCTTCGCCCCAGGCGCTGTCCTTCAATTCGGGCAGGTAGAGATCAATCCGCCGCGTTTCATCGAGTGCGCCTTCGTGAATCAGCATTTCCGCCATCAGCCCGGTGACGGATTTGCTCATTGAAAACATCAGATGCGGCGTCGCTGGCGTCATGCTGTTGCGATAGCTTTCGTGAATGATGCGGCCGTTTTTCAAAATCACCAACGCATCAAGATAAGCGCGTTCGGGAAACTGCGCGAAGGTGATCGGCGCGCCCGCGCCATCATCAAAACTGAAGGCAAGACGCCGCTGCGCGCGCGGCAACACCGCCACCGGCCCGCCGCGCGCAATTTTGCGAACAGGAAAAATTTCACCAACATGCTGCAGTGTGTAGGAGATAAATGGCCATTCCAGTGCATTCTGCTTTGTCACGCGCTTGTCGACCGGGGGCGGGGCCCCTTGCATCAGGCCAAGTTTTGCCCAATCAGCCGGCGGCGGCAGCGTCTGCGCAAAAGCGGTTGCTGAAAAGGCGACAAACACCGCTGCAGCAGCGATGCGCGTGATCGGCGTCATGGTTTTCTCCCCAGTATTGTTGTTTCCGTAGGCTACGCTGCCAGAGGCGTCGTGCAAGCATTCACCAATTTTGGCTTCTCGGCGCGCCGCTGGCCAGTTCATCCAGCCGGCGGCGAGTTCCTGGGCTCACGTCATCAGGCAGGCCGGTGACCGCGAAAAAGCCGCGTGCTTCGATTTCACCGCGCTGCTCGGGCGGGCAGGGCGCAAATGAGCGGGTGTGGAACAACGCGATGTGATCGTTCTTGAAGTGGGCGTGATTGGCGTAAAGGCCAAACAGCGTCATGGGTGCGGTGGGGGTGAGGCCGGCCTCCTCCTGCAGCTCCCGGCGGGCGGCGTCTTCGGCGGTCTCCAACGATTCCACCCCGCCGCCCGGCAGTTCCCAACCATGGCGATAGCTGGGCTTGACCAGCATCACCCGGCCTTCGCAATCCTGCGCGATCACCCGCGCGCCCAGCGTCATCCCCCGCGACACCCGCCAATAGCGGCGAAACAGCGGTGAGATGACCGGGCTCAACTGACGTCTCAGGCGGCTCAAAGCGGGGCCTCCTTGCACCGGCCAGATGCGCGGTCCATAAGCTGCGCCATGTGGCTGATTTGAACGGCCGGCTCAAGCAGGCGTTTTTCGCCAGACCTTCGATGCCGGTTGAAGATGGAGCGGGCGTGATGCTGGCGATTGGCGTGATTGGGGTTTTCCTGCTGGTGGTGCTGGCTTTGAACCTGATCGATTATCATCGACTGGATTAGCGCCACGACGGGTCCTGGGTCGGCGGCGCAGGCCTTGGCGCTGCCACAATCGTCAAAAGATCAGCGAGTTGGCTCGGATCGAGCGGCTTGATCTGCACCATATTCATGCCCGCAGCCTCTGTCCGTTCGCGGGTTTCATCACTGGCGTCGGCGGTCACGGCCGCACTCTAGACCCCCGACCAGGGCGCTGAAGCCGCCCGAATCAGGCGGGTGATTTTCAGCCCATCCGGCGGCGGCATCATGGTATCCGTCAACACCAGATCCACCCGCCAGGCGGCCAAGGCTGCCAGGGCCGCTGCCCCATCCGCAGCCAGGATCGCTTCACAGCCCAACGTCTCCAGCATCATCGCAATCAGGCGGCGATTGCCGGGGGGAGCATCCACCGCCAAAATCCGCAATGACGGGTGGTCGGCGGGACGGGGCTGCTTGGCGCGCTGGGCGTTGGGGGCCGGCTCAATCTCGACAAAGGGCAAAGCGGCGTCTGGCCGAAAAGCCACGCCAAGCAGGCCCTGCATCTGCAGGCGCCCGTCCATCGCCTGCGCCAACGCCGCAGCCAGATCCAGTGCACGAGCGGTCACGGCAGCCATCGGCGCACAGCCCCCATCGGCGGCGTCGGTCTCCACGGCCAGACGCACCGACCGACCAGACGACGCCACCGTCAACCGCGTGCGCGCTGCGTTGCAAGGTGTCAAAGCCGCCTCCAGCATCGCCAAGGTCACCCGCATCAGGCGGCGACCATCGACCAGCGCCTCGCGCATCAGCCGCCGCGCCCGCCGCGAAAGCTCCTTGTCCTGCGACATCGATCGCATGCAGGGGCGTGTGCAGATGGTGCGACACCGCTCGCAGCAATTCGCGCCGGGCGGCTTGGACGGCCTGCGGCCGGGTGATCGCCAAGGCCGCATCCCGGCGCGCGGCGATCATTCCAGAAATGTCGGTGAAGGTGATGATCAGCGCGTCTTGATTGTTCCGGCGGATTGGCCGCGAAGCAAAAGCTGCGCTGATCGCAGCGCCCGCCGGGCCGCACGGGCTTGGCCCTGCGTCAATCCGCAGATGGCGGCTTCAGCGAGAACCGGATTGGCGCGGCTTTCGGCGTCGATTATCGCCAGCGCCGACAAGCGCTGGGACAGTACCTCCACGCTGTCAAAACCCAGAATGCGCGCGCCTTTGGCGGTTGCCCAAAACGGGCGATAGGCCTTCACCAGGATCTTGCCCTGGACCGAAGTCTCCAAAAAAGCCCGGACCATCTGTTCCATGTCGGCCAGCGCACCGATCATGGCTTGGGTGTCCAGCGCCTCGGCTCTGCGCCCGGCCGATGGCAGTCCTCGACGCAGCAAACCATCGCCTGATCGAGCGCGATCAACGAAACGATCGGAAGTGGCAACTCAGGAAGGATGAAATCGTGTCGAAGTCGCTCTTGAGAATTTTCGCCCCCCACCGGGTGGGGCTTTTGTTTGGCGGTATAGGCGGCGGATCGGCTGCTGGAGAGCTCTTTGGTTCTGGGTTGGGGGGCTCTATCCTGTGCTTCGCCTGGGGCGAACACAGGGTGACGGCGGCGACTTGGCCAACACAAATGGCGCCGGGCTTGAGGCTCCAGCGGGCGGAACGTCAGATGGGTTGAGGAAAAGCGCTACGTGGGATCAAGCCGGCGCCAGAACGGGATCGTCTGTGTGCCGATAATCTGTTTTCGGACGATATGGGCAATGGATGAATTGATCGCGACGCACGCGAGCGACAGCCGGTTTTCAAGATTGCCGCGACGCGCATGATCGGTGAGTATGCGTTTATCGCGCGCGACTATCGACATCTTGCGTCGGCCATAAAGCTGCGTGCTGTCACGTTTTTGGCCGGGTCGGAGTGCTGCAATGCGATCAGGATGCATGCCCGCCATAGCAATCATGTATTTCCTGTCGTGATGGAACATCGCAAACATCTGTTGTAGGCTTGCAGCGGCGTTGGCGCGGTAGAGCGCAACACGCATGCCAAACAGATCGCGTTCGCGTTTTTTGAGGCCCGTAAGACGCCCGCCGCGACGATCCCGCTACAGCGCCATGAAGCGGCGCGCCAGTTGCGGCAGGAGGGTGAGCAGACCATTCATGCCGCGCAGTATGCGGGCGCGGCGACCTCGGTCGGCTGAGTTGCGGTTTTGCTCTTGGATTGCGCCGCTGACCGTTCCCTCCGGCGGCCAGAGAAACGGGTG
>JBIKVO010000251.1:0-4987 GCA_044356795.1 Caulobacterales bacterium | reverse complement strand
AGACTTACGAGGAATCGATCGGCGAAATGAAGCACGCTGATCTGGTGATCAAGCGGGTGCTGTTCCTGGAAGGCTTCCCGAACCTGCAGGACCTGCACAAGCTGACGATCGGCGAAACGGTGCCGGAGATGCTGCAGGCGGATCTGAACGCCGAACTGCGCGGTCGCACCACCTTGGTGGAGCTGGTTACCCTGGCGGAGAAGAAACAGGATTTCGTTACCCGCGATCTTGCACGCAAAATCCTCGACGACACCGAGGAGCATATCGATTTCATCGAAACACAGCTGTCGGTGATCGGCGATGTTGGTCTGCCGAACTATCTGCAAAGCCAGTACGAGCTGGTCGGCGACGATTGAGGGCGGGTTGATAGGCGAGGTTCACCCTCCATCGCAATCCTGGGAGGCCTTTAGGCCGAGCCTAGGATTCGGGCTGTTCTCAGCCAACGCCGCCGTAAGCCTGGATCTTGTGCTTCGTCTTCGGTGAATACAGGATATTGGAGCGCGTGGTGGTGGGTTTGGCGCCAGCTTATACCCGCACTCTAATTCCCGCCGACATCCATGCGGAAGCGCACGCCCGAGCGGTTGAAGTTCAGCTGCTCGGGCGTCAGGTCAAACCCGACGAGGACCTCGAAATTGGCGCCCGAGGTGTTCGCGCGCGCGCGCGGAATCGTGATTTCGGCGATCGTTTCGGTGCCGGCCATCCGCGGATTGCCGCCAAAATTCACTGGCACATCAAAGTATTGCTTGGCGATTGGCACGCGATTGATCTGCGTTACCGCAACCCAATAGCGATAGGTGTGCGTCCCGCTCGGCGCCGCTGGACCGCGCCCGAAGGCCATATCGATCTCGAGATTCATCGTGATCGGGTCTTCGCCGACATAGCGGCACAGGCCGCGAACGCCGCGCATTTCGGCAGTCCACGCGATTTGGGCGTAGGTTGCTTTTGTCGGGTCCGGCATCGGGTTGGCGAACTTCACCACCCGGGCGCTGTCGTTCAGCACGCCCATCAGCGGGCAGGGGCCGATATTTTGCTCCTGGGCGCCGCCAATGCCGAACAGTGAGTCCTGATTGGCGCTCGCCTGTTGACCAGAGGCGGCGCAGGCGGCCAGCGGCAATACAAGCGCGGCGGCGAGGGTAAGAGCAAGCTTCATGCGAACCTCGTGGTCGACTATATCGTCGGTGTTGCGGGGTGATACCCGTGGTCGTCGCCGGTCGCAAGGAACGGGCGCCGCTGGAGCTTTTTCATGACGCAAGCAAAACCGCCGCTGACCATTCTGCTTGCCGCCCCGCGCGGTTTTTGCGCCGGCGTCGATCGGGCGATCCAGATTGTCGAGAAGGCGATCGGCAAATGGGGGGCGCCGGTCTATGTGCGCCACGAAATCGTCCATAACCGCCACGTGGTGGAGCGGCTGGAACGCCTGGGGGCGGTGTTCGTGGAGGAGCTGGACCAGTGCCCCGCCGATCGTCCGGTGGTGTTCTCCGCGCACGGCGTGCCCAAGGCGGTGCCGGCGGAAGCCGAACGGCGCCAGATGCTGTATGTGGACGCCACCTGCCCGCTGGTGTCGAAGGTGCATGTCGAGGCGCAGCGTCATTTTGAGGCCGGCCGCGAGATTGTGCTGATCGGCCACGCGGGCCATCCCGAAGTGATCGGCACGATGGGCCAGCTGCCCGACGGCGCCATCGCACTGATTGAGGATGTCGCAGATGCGGAAAGCTTCGCTCCGCGCGATCCGGCCAATCTGGCGTTTGTCACGCAAACCACGTTGAGCGTCGACGACACGGCCGAGATTGTCGGCATTCTGCAGCGGCGGTTTCCCGCGATCGCGGCGCCGCACAAGGAGGACATCTGCTACGCCACCACCAACCGCCAGGACGCGGTGAAGGCTTTGGCGCAGGGCGCGGATTTGGTGCTGGTGATCGGGGCGCCGAACTCTTCCAACTCCGTGCGGCTGGTGGAAGTTGCTCTGCGCGCCGGCGCCAAAGGCGCGCGCCTGATCGCGTCCGCCGAAGATTTGGATTGGGCGTGGATTGCGGGCGCCAAACGGGTGGGCGTCACGGCGGGCGCCAGCGCGCCGGAGGATTTGGTCGAGGGGCTTATCGCGGCGCTGTCCGCGCGGTTCGACGCGCGCGTGGAAGAAGTGCGCGTGACCGACGAGGATGTGGTGTTCCGCCTGCCGCGGGTGTTGGTGTAGGGGGATATCCGGAGTGGGCGGTAAGCGCGGGGCGTGTCTGTGCAAAGGGCTCTCGGCGTTGCGCCTGATACGGTGATCATGGCGAAGGCTTCATGGGCGATGCGAAATCTTGCGGCAGCGATATTTTCTGGCGTTATTTGGACGCTCTTGTCCACTATGGCCGAGGCCCAATCGGAACGGCGCTATACCTCGTTGGCGGGGTGGCTTTCTTTCAATTACCCGGCGGGTTGGCAGGTTATCGACGAAAACAGGAACCGCTGACGGTTCGCGGAGAATGTCGCCGTTCAACCTAGCGGGCAGGATTTTTACGGACGACGCGGGCAGTTCGTGTATCGCGTTTTCGATCCGATGTTTGTGATAGAGGAGGCCCGTTGGCCGCATCTGGCCGGAAGCGAAGCTCTCCTGCGGCAATTCATCAGTATCTTTTCCGGCGGTGCTGCGCGCTCCCTTCCTCCGTTGGTTGTTGGCGGTCGCTCCTACTTGCGCACCCTCAACCAGGGCGATGGCTTCGCCATTTCTGGGCTTGGATATATAGACCGGAATGGCTTTCTCCAAGTGATGGCGATCGCGTCGGCCAATGGCGAAGTTGAGCAGCGCGTGCGCGACGCCGCTGTGTTTTTCAACTCGGTTTCTATCCGCTCTCCAGCGCGGGATTTGTCAGGGCCAGAGCTTGCAGCGAGGGGGTGGTTTGAAAAAGTACGCGTTGGCGATCAAGTCGCGCTTTTGGACGCCACATGCGCGCAGTGGCGTCCCTTCGTTCGCGTTGCGCGGATGTCTGAGATGTTCAGCAACACCCCGCGATCTGGCGACCTGATCACCGCGGGCGCTCGGCAGTTCAACTTTTCGAACCTCACCTACCAAATTGTCCAATCGAATGGCGCCGTTGCGCTGGTTCGGATCGGCGGCAATGTCTTACCGGTTTCAGGCGGGCAAGCCGTGCCATTCTACCAGTTCAACCGCTCTGGCACGAACGCAGCCATCATGCGATTCGAAAACGGCCGATGGCGACACTGTGATTATTTAAGGGGTCGCTAACCCTTCAAGCCCGGTTCTTGGCCGCCAGAACGGCCACCCTCGCCTGCGCGCGGGCGGTGTCTATCGACGCCGCCTTGCACATGATTTCCTTGTATGTGCTTTCCTCGCCCGTGATCTGGCCATCGGCGTAAAGCACGTCTCTGGCGGTGGCGAAGAACGGCTCTTTCAGGTTGTCCGGGATCGCCAGCGCTGATTGCGCAAACAGCGCCGCGATCCCCTTGCTTTTGAGAATGCCAAACACCCGCTCGTTCATGCGGTGGAAGGCGTCCGGCGTGACATGCCAATGTGTGTTGGTGCGCTTGGCCATCGCTATGATCTCGCGCATTTCGAGTGCGTCGATTTCGCCATATACCGCGGCGGCGCCCACGATCAGGCCGAGCAGGGCCTCTTCTTTACTGAACGCGCCGGTACTGAACGCGCCGGTACTGAACGCGCCGGTGCGGAATTGGTCAAATTCAGCAATGGCGATGTCTCCGCGGTCTATCTTTGAACGGGCCTTCAGCATGCTGGGCGCGGTTCCGCAAGCCGGCGTCCGCAAGTCGGTTTCCCCTGATTGCCCCCTGATTGCCCCCTGACAGCGGCCGCACCGGCGCCCTATATCCAGCGAACGCAAGCGATCGGCCCCGCGCCCCCGTGAGGGAGCGTGTAGAGCGAGGCGAGACTGAGGGGGGGGCCTCGAACCCACCACCCCCTCCGTGACGTTGGGCTGCCTCTCCCTCGCGGGGCAGGCGGGAGCGGTTGCAGAGTTGATGATCTTGAGGACGCGACATGACCACCCCCATCCCCGTCACTGTGCTGACCGGTTTTCTCGGCGCCGGCAAGACCACGCTGCTCAATCGCATCCTGTCGGAGCCGCACGGCAAAAAGTTCGCCGTCATCGTCAATGAGTTCGGCGAAATCGGCATCGACAATGATCTCGTGGTCGGCGCTGACGAAGAAGTCTTCGAAATGAACAATGGCTGCATCTGCTGCACGGTGCGTGGCGATTTGATCCGGATCATCAGTGGGCTGATGAAACGCAAAGGCCGCTTTGATGCGATCATTGTGGAAACGACCGGCTTGGCTGATCCCGCCCCCGTGGCGCAGACATTTCTTGCCGATGAGGATGTCAAAGCGAAAACCGCGCTGGATGCCATTGTCACGGTGGCGGACGCCAAACATTTGCCCGCTCGCCTGAAAGATCAAAAGGAAGCGGTGGAGCAGATTGCGTTTGCCGATGTGATCCTGCTGAACAAGACGGACCTTGTCAGCGGAGAGGAGCTCGCGGCGGTCGAGGCTGAAATCCGGACGATCAATCCTTACGCGCGGATTGTGCGCACGAAGCGCGCGCAGGCGCCGCTGGATGCGGTGCTGGGGCTTGGCGCCTTTGATCTGGCGCGCATCATGGAGCGCGATCCGGCGTTTCTGACGCGCGATCACAGCGCTGACGACCATGATCACCACGACCATCACCATGCCCATGACCATCACCATCACGATCATTACCATGATCACAAGCACGATCATCATCACGCCGCGCCAAATGTGAAGCATGACAGCGGCGTTGGCAGTGTGTCGTTTCGCCTCGACAAGCCGCTCGATCGCGCGAAATTTGTTGATTGGTATCAAGCCGTTTTACAAACTCAGGGTCAGGATATTCTGCGTTCCAAAGGCATTCTCGATTTCAAGGGCGAAGCCAATCGCTTTGTCATTCAGGCCGTGCATATGATGGCCGACGGCGACAACCAAAAACCGTGGGGAGACAGCGAGCAGCGGTTTTCG
>JBIKVO010000064.1:0-11024 GCA_044356795.1 Caulobacterales bacterium | reverse complement strand
TAGGAAAGCCGTTCCAAACTCTGTGCGGCTCGCCTGTCGGGTGAGTTTTCGAACCGCATGCCTGCGACGCCCTGTCGCAAGCGGCCATGTCGCGAATTCGCCTGGCGCAGGCGCTGCCCGCCAAAGAGCCCCGAAAAGACCGATCCTGAAACGCTGGCCGATGGATCAATGTAAAGCAACTCATCCCGAGCCGACCGTGTGAGGTCGGCTCGGGGTTGCTTGTCTGTCTCTGTCGCGGCGGCCCTGGCGCTGGAGCTTGCAGAAGCGGCGGGTTGGTGATTTCAGCCTAGCACGATCATCGATCCGCCGTGGGGCTGGCTTTTTGCGCCGGCGCAGCCGGGCACTCCGGCGCGCCCCAGGCATCTTGCTTGTCGAGCCAGCCGCTGAAGGCGGCGCCGCCATCGTCGATCACCCGCAGTTCGCGATACGGACCAACACATTCGCCCAGCGCCCCAATGACACCCGTCGGCGCCGTCGCGACGATGTCGGCGCCAGCGCGCGGCGCATGCAAAAGGGCTGCGTCTGCCTGATCCGCACGCGGCGTCACCATCACAGTCCGCGCAGCGCCGAGGCGGCTGGCGTGCATCCACACCGTTTCGCCAGACGGGTCACGGATGCGGCGCCAGTCGCGCGCCTCCTCCACCACCTCCACCGGCAGACCGGGCCGGCGATACAGCCAATCGATCCGATGGTCGAAGCCCGGCCCCCGCCGCCCAAACGCCTCCGTGGCGGCAATGCTTTCAAACCGTGGCAAAGGCTTGCCGCTCGCCGGACCGACGCCTGCTGTGGGTGGTGGAGTTTGGGCGGCGGCGGCCGCGATCGCGATGAGCACGACCACACTGCAAACAATCATGCTGCGCATCCGGGCGCCTCGCGAATTTCTGATAGCGAATCTTGTCCCAACCAGCCGCCGGCGCCCTTAAGATGGGCTTAATCGCGGTTCGTGATGCACGATGATCGCCTCGCCCCTTTTGGCCAGCGTCGACGCAGCCTAGGATGGCGTGGATTGGGCGTCGCCAGCGGCGCTGACGTAACCCGTTCGATGCGCCCCGCAAGGGTCGCTTGAAAGCCGAACACATCAAGACCTCAGAGTACATCCGATGCCCACACGCTCGTTGAAAGTCATCGTCACGCGCCGCCTGCCTGACCCGGTGGAGACACGCCTGCGGGAATTGTTCGACACCGAACTGAACGCCGATGACACGCCAATGAGCCCCGATCAGTTGGCCGATGCGATGCAACGCGCCGACGTGCTGGTGCCCACCGTGACCGACCGGCTGGATGGGCGGCTGCTGTCGCGGGCCGGCGAAAGATTGCGCCTGATCGCCCAATTCGGGGCCGGGGTCGATAACATCGATGTCGCCACCGCGGTCCAGCGCGGCATCACCATCACCAACACGCCCGGCGTTCTGACCGAAGACACCGCCGACATCACCATGACGCTGATCCTGGCGGCGCCGCGGCGGATCGTGGAGGGCGTGCGCGTCATCGAGGACGACAAGTTCGACGGGTGGAGCCCAACCTGGATGCTGGGGCGGCGGGTGTGGGGCAAGCGGCTCGGCATCATCGGCATGGGCAGGATCGGTCAAGCGGTGGCGCGGCGCGCGAAGGCGTTCGGCATGCAGATCCATTATCACAATCGCCGCAAGGTGGGCGCCCATATCGAGGCGGAGTTGGAGGCAACCTATTGGGACAGCCTCGATCAGATGCTGTCGCGCATGGACGTGGTGAGCGTGAATTGCCCGCACACGCCCGCGACTTATCACCTGCTCAGCGCCCGGCGTTTGGCGCTGATGAAGCCGCACGCTTATGTGGTGAACACCGCGCGCGGCGAAGTGATCGACGAAGCGGCGTTGGCGCGGATGCTGGAAAAAGGCGATCTGGCGGGCGCCGGGCTTGATGTGTTTGAGCACGAACCCGCGATCAATCCGAAGCTCCGCAGGTTGAAAAATGTCGTGCTGCTGCCGCACATGGGATCGGCGACGATCGAAGGCCGTATCGACATGGGCGAGAAGGTGATCATCAATATCAAGACCTTCGCCGACGGGCATAAACCGCCCGATCGGGTGATCCCGGCGATGCTGTAACAGCCTGTCAAGCCGCGCCCTTGAAGCCCTGGGCAATGACGTAAACCTCGCTCGATTCCGCGCGGCTTGCCGGCGGTTTGGCGTGGCGCACGGTGGCGAAAGCGCGCTTCAAATCCGCGAGCAATTGCGCATCAAGGCCGCCCTGGAACGCCTTGGTGACAAACGCCCCGCCGGGCGCCAAATGGCCCAAGGCAAAGCGGGCGGCGGCTTCTGCAAGCGCCCCTGTGCGGATTTGGTCTGTCCGGGCGTGGCCCGTCGTGTTCGCCGCCATATCCGACAATACCAGATCCGGCGGACCGCCCAGCGCATCGAGCACCGCCTGCGCCATCGCATCGTCCAGAAAGTCGCCGACAATCAGGGTCACGCTGGCGATCGCTTCGACGGGCAAAAGGTCGATGCCGACCACCGCCTGCGCCCCGCGCTTGCGCGCGATCTGGCTCCAACTGCCGGGGGCGGCGCCGAGATCGGCCACGCGTTGCCCTTTTTTCAGCAAGCCAAAGCGTTCGTCGAGTTCGAGCAGCTTGTATGCCGCCCGCGCCCGATAGCCCTCGGCCTTGGCGCGACGCACATAGGGGTCATCCAGTTGGCGCTGGAGCCAAGCCGCCTGCGCTGGCGTGCGGCGATCCCTCGTTTTGAGTTTTTCGCCCGAACCGGCGCGCGGGGAGGCAGCGCTTTCGCCCTTCGGGCCAGCCCAACCGCGCTTCTTCGGCTTTGGCGGCTCGTCATTGGGTTCACTCATCGCCGCCCTCCCCGGTCGCGCGCGATCAAATCCAGCAGCACGCCCTCACGCAGGCCGCGATCGGCGACCCGCACCCGTTCGGTCGGGAAGCGGTCACAGATTGCCTCCAAGATCGCGCAACCGGGCAGAACCAGATCGGCGCGCTCTTCGCCGATGCAGGAATTGGCGCCGCGGCCGGTCGGGCCCATGGCGATCAGCTGTTCGGCGACCAGCGACAGATCGCGGCGCTGCATCCACAGCCCGTCGACTTTCGACCGCTGATAGCGGTCCAGTTTAAGGTGAACGCCAGCAAGGCTCGACACCGCCCCCGAGGTGCCGAGGATGTGGGCGCAGCCATCGGCGAAGGCAGCCTCAATCGCCGGATCGCCCAACACGAAATGCGCCAGATCGGCCCCGGCGGCGGCCTTCATCGCGGCATACCAGGCTGGCGCGGGGGCCGTTTCAGGCATCCGCTCAGCCAGCGCCACCACGCCGATCGGCAGGGATGTCCAGGCGCGGATCATGGGCGCAGGATCGCGGGCGGTGGCGGGGTCGACGAACACCAATTCGGTTGAGCCGCCGCCGACATCCACCACCAGACAAGCCGCCGCGCGCGGATCAATCAGGCTGGCGCAGCCCCGCATCGCAAGCCGCGCCTCTTCCTCCGCAGAGACAATGCGGAACTGAAAACCCGTCTCCCGCCGGACCTGCTCCAAAAACACCACGCCATTCGCGGCTGCCCGGCACGCCTGTGTCGCGATGCAGTCAATCTTCAGATCGGCATGAACCGCAACCGCCTGCGCGCACGCCCGCAGCGCCTCCAGCGTGCGCGCTTGCGCGGCGGGGTTCAGCGCCCCGGTGGCGGCCAGCCCCTCGCCCAGGCGCACGATGCGGGAAAAGCTGTCGATCACGCGAAAGCCGCCGTCCGCGGCGGCGGCCACAATCAACAACCGGCAATTATTGGTGCCCAGATCGAGCGCGGCATATACGCGTTCATTGGCCGCGGCGGGTCGCCGTCGGCTGCGGTGGGGCGGCCTGCTCGCCCCGGCGGGAGGTGTCATGCGCGTCCGTTTCTGGCGCCCCACCCAGGCGCGGCTCTCAGGCCGCTGCGACAAGGTTAGGCGCCGATGAGTGTCTGTTTGCGCAAGACTATAGCAGGCGCCTGCCGGAACGGGAACTCTGCCGCACGCCGGCAGTCGCGCACAGCAGCCCCATTGCAGGACAGAAAATTGTCCCCCAAATTCAAGGTCTGCAACGTCGATCGGCGGAGGAGGTTATGCGCAACGCGAAGTTCATGGTTGGCCAGGTGGTGAAGCACCGGATTTTGCCATTTCGCGGCGTGATCGTGGACGTGGACCCGGAGTTTAACAACACCGAGGAATGGTGGCTGTCGATCCCCGAGCCGATGCGGCCGCACAAAGATCAACCCTTTTACCATCTCCTCGCGGAGAACGACGAGACGCATTACATGGCGTATGTGTCGGAGCAGAATCTGCTGGTCGATGACAGCGGCGAACCGGTGGCGCATCCAGAAGTCAGCGCCTTCTTCGAAGAAACCGACGACGGCGCCTATAAGCTGAAGCCCAAGCGCCTGCATTAACAGACGTTTTGGCGGCCCCAGCGTGGGCGGCCTGCCAGCGCCTATTTCTGCGCCGTCACTGTGTGGGTCTTGGCCTCGATCCAGTCCATCGCGGCGAACGCAACGCCGGAGACCACGAAGGTCACGTGGATGATGGTGAACCACATCAACTGGTCGGTGCTGTATTTCGTCACATCCATAAACACTTTCAGCAGGTGAATGCCGCTGATCGCCACGATGGAGGCGATCAGCTTGATCTTCAGCCCCGAAAAATCGAGCGTACCCATCCAATCTGGACGGTCCTTGCTGTCGGCGGCGCTTTCGATCTTGGAGACAAAGTTTTCGTAACCCGAAAACAGGATGATCAGCACCAGATTGCAGGCCAGCGACAGATCAATCAGCGTCAATACCAGCAAGATTGCGCCAGCCTCGTCCATGTCGCCCACGCTTGACAGCGACAAGAACAGCTCGCGGAAAAACACGAAAATCAAGATGCCAAGACAGGCGATCATCCCGAGATACACCGGCGCCATCAGCCATCGACTTTGGAAGATGACGCCCTCAATCAACCGCTCGGCCAGCGGTGAGTCATTGGGTGATGCGGGTGATGCGCTGTCGGGCGCCCGCGGCGGCGGACCAGAACCATCGGCCATGCTCGATACCCTCGTATTGCGCGCGCCAATATAGACCGCACAACCGAAACTTCCAGCAGAAGCCGGTTAAGGCCTGTGGCCCAGGGCAATCCCGATCCGACCGGACACGGTCGGATCGGGGCAAGGTGCGCCAAATTGCAAAAATGAGCGCGTTTTCTGTCGACCGACCGCAATCCACTTGGTCGGGAAACGCGCTATCGTCGGATTTCCACAATGTTCGGTTCGGGTAAGGCAATCGGATCTGGGGGCGTGGTGTCTGGGGCGGCGTCGGCGGGATCGGCGCCGGCGGTTGCGAGGTGCAGATTGGAAAACCGCGCCGGTCCGGCGAGCCCGATATTGCCGACGATCGACAGCCGCACCGGGACCGAACGCACCTGCCCCCCCGCGACAAAAATCTGCGCCCCATCCCACACGATATCCGCGCCGTCAAAGACGCTCATCGCGCCGGCCGGTGCATAACCGGAACGGCCAAAGCTGTTGCTGCGCACCGCCACATCGCGCGGCAAGGCGTTGAAATCGGGGGCCTCGGCGGTCGCGGGATCGCCCATCAGCAGCACCCCAACAGTCGGATGCTCGGCGATCACATTTTCCTGAATCCACACCCCACGCGCGCCCATCACCGCAACACCGACGCCAGTGGACGGCAAAAGCCCGCCCGCTGCATCAGGCCCCGTGGGCCGGCCGGCGGCGTTGTTTTCGATGCGGTTGCGGAAGATGCGCACCGCGCTGCTCTCGCCGGCGGCCGTTCCCGGCCGGTCGCGCACCAGCACGCCGAATGCATTTGTGGAAAAGCGGCTCGAATTCACATCCAGGCCTTGCACATTATGCACAGCAATGCCTGCGCCGTTGCCGGTGGACACCACGTCGCGCACGATCGCATTGCGCACACCCGACAGCCGCACGCCCGCGCCGGGGGCGCCAAACACCACCGCGCGCGCAATCTGCACGTTCGAAGCGTCCGCCACCGCCAGCCCGTCGGCCTCGGCAGCCGGCGGGCTGCCCCATCCGATGCGCACATTCTGAACGTCAAGGCCGTCGGCCCCCAACGCCGACACCCCCGCCCCGCGCGGATCATCGATCGCGAAATCACGCAGCGTCACAGTATCGGACAACACAGTCAGGGCTGCGCCTTGACGCGCCTGGCTGGAGAAATTCAACACGGTGCGGTCTGGCCCATCGCCGCGCACGGTGACGCGGTCAGCGTTCAGCCGCAGGCCCGCCGTGACCGTGTAGACGCCCTGGCGTATGACAATCGCATCTCCGGCGCGCGCCTGCTGGAAGGCCTCCTGCAGGCGGGCATCCGCATCCGGGCCGGGTCGGATATCGAAGGTTTTGGCGCTTGCCGACCCAATCATGGCGAGGCTCATTGTCAGCGCCGCAATCCACCCTGCTGCCCGCTGCACCATTCTGCTGCTCCACTCACGGCCTTGTCGTGCGCGAGCAAGATCGGCGCCGATCCAGGCGGTGTAAAGGCAAAGGGCTGCAATTTGGGCGCCGAAAGCGGCGTTTTGCCCGTGCGGCTTTGAAGTCGGCCAGGCAGCGGGACACGCCGGCGCTAACGCGGCTGCCTGACGGGCAAGCTCCCGGCTGGCAGACAATACCGCGCGAGCCCCGGTCTTGGCTGCGGCAGCCGACAGCCGGGCGACATCCTGCGCAATGGCGCCCGCAGCGGAAGACAAAGCGCCGATGGCGGCGGCACGATCGGCGGCGGCGCTGCTTGGCTCGCTGACGGCTGCGCCGATCCGGCTGGAGTTTTGTGACAACCGCTCCATCACATTACCCACCGCGCCGATGTCGGCCGCCGCGCCCCTGGCGCCCGATTGGATGGCGGTGATTTGGGCGGCGATGTCCTGGCGGCGCGGGCGGTCTGCTCGGCCAGCGCCTCACCGCCTGGGCGCCGCTGCAAACCCGCGGCCCGCTTCGCCAGCGCGCGGCCTCGATTGTGGCGTTCAGCGCCAGCAGATTGATTTGGCGGGCGATGCCGCCGATCAGGGCGATCACCTGGCCGCTTCGCGCGGCGGTATCTGCAAGGCCGTCAATGGCAGTGCGGGTCTGATGGGCGTGCGGCACGGCGTCTTGAGTGACCGACACGCTGTCAGACATCATGTGCTCGATGTCGCGCACTTACGGCGCCAAACCATCCGCGGCGCCGGCGGCTTGGGCGACTGAAGCGTTCGAATGTTCAGCCGCGGCGGCAACACCGGCCGCGGTGCGTGCGCCGCCATCAGCCTGCCCCGACATGCCTTGCCCGGTTGGCTTCCAGCTGCGCCGATGCCGCGACAACGGCGCGCAGCTCAGCGCCTGACAACAGCGCCTGCGACGTCTCCATCGCCGCATCCGCCGACATCTTGTACGCCACCATGCCAACCGCCGCCATGCCGTCGATGGCGATGGGCAATTTTCGCGCGATCGATTGCTTGTTCAGAACATGGTGCAAAGCCGGCGAGGACATGACGGCTTCCCGAGAGGATCGCCATCGATGACGCGCTCGTGATGACCAATCCGTTTTCACACAGGCCATTTCAACCTATGGCGTGCGCGACAGAAATCGCCACAGCGCCGTCCAGGCGATTTCCTCTTCCAGTGTCGGCGCATGACCAACATCATCCACCGTCACCGTTTCCAGATCGGGTTTACGATCTTTCATCGCAGCGATCGTCTCTGGCGCGATCAGGTCAGACAGCGCGCCGCGCACCACAAGGGTGGGAATATCGCCAAGTGCTGCAAAGACCGGCCACAAATCCGGCGCCGGCGCAGGCGCTGCCTTGAACGGCAGCGCGATGGCAGGATCATAATCCAATTCAAACCGCCCGTCGGGCCGCTTGCGGAATGTGCGTTCGGCGAAGGTGCGCCAAAAGCCATGGTCTGCTTCCATGGGAAAAGCGGGCTGGTTGATCGCGCGAATGGCGGTAGCGGCAGCGTCGAGATCAGCCACCGGTTCGGTGCGCCCGACATAGCCGGCAATGCGATCCAGCCCGCGCTGATCCAGTTGCGGTCCGACATCATTCAACACCACCGCTGCGATGCGCGCCGGCGCCAAGGCGGCCGCAACCATCGTCATCAGACCGCCCATGGATGTGCCCACCCATACGCAGCGCTCAACGCCAAGCTGATCCAGAATGCCCAGCGTGTCCTGCACATAGATTGGCGCCTGATAATTCTCGGGCTTTGGGTCCCAATCTGAGCGCCCGCGGCCGCGCACATCGGGACAAATCACGCGCCGCCCCAGCGCCGCAATCCGCGGCGCAACACCGGAAAAATCGCGGCTGTTGCGCGTCAATCCATGCAGGCACAAAACCGGCAGTCCCGTGATCGGCGCTTCGGCGGCATAATCGCGCACGAACAAGGCAAGCCCGTCGGGCGTTCGCACCACATGCTCGGTCACAGCGGATGGGCTGCTGCTGGACATGCCATGATCTCCGTCAGTTCTGGTGTTGTCGCAGTCGGTGAAATGAGGGGCTTCTGATTATGGCGTCCGGCTCTGGCGCCTTGTGCGATTTGGTGCGTGCATTGTGGCGAGCGCCTCACCGGGCTTGCGGTATCACCTGCGCACGTCCGCGCTCGCGGCGCGCATACGCATCCACAAGCGACATATAGGGGCTCACCCAGGTGAACCCGACGCCTTCCATATTTTGGCGAATTTCAAAATGCAGATGCATTGTCGTGGGCGAGCCTCCAAACGCATTCGACAGATAGCCAATTTGCTGGCCGCGCGTCACGCGATCCCCCGTCGCCACGGTCACGGTGGCGGGATCGAGATGAACATAGCGGAACACGCGCCCACCGGCGCGCAAGTCCACCGAAAAGCGCCCGACATTGGAGATAAACCCGTCCGCCACCGCCACAATGGGAATGGCCGTCATATCGCGGCTGGGCTTGCGGCGTTCCTGGTTGCACAGCGCCGGCGTCCCGGCGCGGATATCGACGCCCTGGTGAATGCGCCGCGAGACACAATTGAAAGAGCCCCGATCGGCCGAGCGCGTTTCGCAGAATGTGTCGCGCCACGGCATGGCAAAGTTCGACGGCGCGCATTGATCGCCGCCCACCGGGCCGCCGCCGGGATTGTGCACTTGGCTGTTCAAAAACGCCGGATGCCCTGCAATCGGAAACACCATGTCGGGGGCGTAAATCGTCCAGTCGGGCGCGCCCGTTCCGGTCCCCGGCAGCAGCGCCCCCGGCGGATGGAATTGCACCACCGGCAGCGCCGGCCGGCGGATTTCATCGCGGATGCGCTCGCGCACATCATCGCACCCCGAAACGCCCAATCCAAGCGCAGCGACGCCCAAAACCGCCGCCACGATCGGCTTTATCAAGGCCGGCATTATTTGCGCCCCCGCGCGGTTACTGGTTGACCAATTGCAGCCGCTCCGCAAACGCCACCGCATCGGCTTGTGTCATGCAGGCAGCGTTCGCCGCGCCGGTTTTGCACACAAATTGGATCAGATAATCAGCCCCATACCGGCTGAAGGCGAGGGTGGCCTCGCCCTCGCCCCACTCAAAGCGATAGGCCTGCGGCGCAGCTTTTGCCGGCGTCTTGGGCGCATCGCTTGGCGCCAGATAAAACGCCTTTGTGCCGTTGACGATCACATCATAACGCGGCCCCGGCACTGTGATGAAATAGCCGTCTTCCGTCACGCGCACCGTGACGGCGCCATCATCCAGCCCCGCCGCCACGGACGCCTGCACCGGCGGCGCCAACATCGGCACCGGCGCGCCGACCGAGGCGGTTGTTACTTTCGGATTGAAATTGGATTTCGGCGCCGTCGCTGCGATCGGCGGCGGCTGGACGTTGGCGTCTTTGTGCGCCGCGCCCCAATCAATCGTGCGTTCAGCCTGTTGTACCGGCGCCTCGGCGGCTTGTGTCTTGGCCTCTTGTGGCGAGCACGCAGCGATCGCTGCGCCAAAGCAGGCGGCAAGCAGGAGATGTTTCATCGCGGCGGCCTCACCGGATTGTCGTTTTTCACTTCGAGATTGGGATCAGCGTAATCGACATCGCTCATCGCATTGAGGCGCCGATCCCAGCGCTGCGACACGGTTTTCTTTTGCGTGTCGGGAACGCGGGCGCAATGGGCAAGAACGATTTCAGCGCCGCCCAGCGTAAAGCGCGCAAAGCACAGGCCGCGCAGATTGGCGCGCGCTTCAATGGCGCGGCGTGCGGCGGCTTCGGCGCCGCTGGCGTCGCCTGCGGCGAACAAAGCCTGCGCCTCTGACAGCGGGCCGGATCGAAACCGTACGATGAATTCGAGATTGGGATTGCTCACGCCGTCATCATCGATGCCGGCGATGGCGACAGGCGGGCCGCCGCTTTTTCCGGCGTCTGGTTTCGGCGCCGACCCGGCTTGCGGTGCGGGTGTGATGGGGCTTGCGTTTGCCGGTGCGCCCGGGGTTTGGACGGCAGACGCACCCGCGTTTGACTGTAGCGGTGCGGTCACGGCGGACGGCGGGTTGGGCGCTTGATTCTGGGCCCCCGGTTCGCCCTGCAGCGCAACCAGCCCCGCCACGCCCAGCGCACCGATCGCAGCAGCGGCGCCCCATACGGGCATCCCTTTGGGATCAGTGGCCCGACCACCGGGATGAGCGGTCTGGCGGGGGTCCGGCGGGAACGGCGCCTCGGCCATAAGCGGGCCTCCTTCTGTCGTCCGCGCCGATCGCGATCAGCCGCCGCTGGCGGGCGTGGCTGGCGCGGCCCGGGTCATGTCGAGTCGCCCATTGCCGCAGCGGCGCAGACACATGCCGGGTTGATCGGGGATGCGTTCCGTTGCGTTTGGATTGCGATCACAGCGCACCGCGCAGGACGTCGCCGCCTCCACCGGCGCCATTGCCCGTGTCATCAGGGTTTGGCGCAACTGATCGCCCTTGACGTTGAACTGCCGCTGCAACAGCGCCAAGGCCGCCGCCACATGCGGCGCCGCCATCGAGGTGCCCTGCAGATAGCCGTAATTGCAACGCGGCGCGGCCTGCTTGGTTTCCGGGTCAAAGCAGTTTTC
>JBIKVO010000415.1:0-3075 GCA_044356795.1 Caulobacterales bacterium | reverse complement strand
CGGTGAGGATTAGGCACCGCACCGAACGATCTGCGCTAATCTGCGCGCACGCGTCGGCGAAGCGATCGCCGTCTCCCGGCTCGCCCAGCGCATTCATCGCCTCTGGCCGGTTCATCGTCATCACGGCAACATGGCCTTGGTGGGACAGGGCGATCAGGTCGGGCATGAATAAAAATCTCCTCATTGTGCGATTCAATCTAAGACGTCTACATTGCCAGCACGCGGTCAACGCCCATATGGCTCTATGACGTTTGCGATACTTTCTGTTGCATGCGGCGCCGAGCCGCAGCGAAACAAAACGGTCCCTCCCGACCGTTAGAGAGTCCTTTGAACAGCCCTTTGAACGCCCCTGTGTACGATCTCGTGGAGACCCTATGCTGAAGTGGTTCATGAATGACGCGCCTGTCGCGCGCAAGCTGCAGATTGGCTTTGGGGTTTAGTCGGCGGTGTGGTCGTTGCATCCCGTTGTTCGGCGGTCAATGTTCAGGCCGCAAGCGAGCTGACGAGCGATGATTGCGATAGCGCGGCTGAATTCAATGACGCTGAATGCGGAAACATTCCTGCATCGCTTGCAAATTGACGTGCGACTATCAGCCGGGCTTGGCGCCCAATGATCGCGCCATGATCGATGAGTCGCGGCAAGTGATGAACGATCACAAGGCTCATGCGATTGAGTATCGGGAAAAGGCAAAAGAATTCGTCACGCTCGATGCAGACAAGCGCCAGATCGCAAACATCAAGCGATTGCTCGACAGGTATGCGCAGGCGGCGCTGGATGCGTCGTCTGAAGGCGTGGAGCGCGGCAATGCTGTTGCTAAAGAACTGGTCGACGCCTCGCAGAATTTCGCAGACGCCTTGCAGGCGCGCCAAGATGGGCTTGGAGCGCAATTCTCCGCCAAGTTCGAGGAAACGGTCTTCATTGTGCTTGGTTTAATCTTGGTGGTGTTGCTGGCCGGCGGCGCCTTGGCGAGCGTGTTGTCGAATGTCATGTGCGGTCCGATTGGGCAAAGCGGTGGGGCCTTGGAAAAGCTTGCGTCCGGCAATTTTGCGGTGGATGTGGAAGGCGCCCATCGCAACGACGAGGCCGGTCAACTCGCCAAAGGGCCAAAGGGCCAAAGGGCCAAAGGGCCAAAGGGCTGAAGGTCTTCAATGACAATGCGATCGCGATGAAAGAGCTCGAAGCTGAGCAGGAATCAGCGAAAAGGCGGGCTGATTTGGAAAAGCCCCTGGCCATGCATGGGCTTGCCGGCGCGTTTGAGCGCGTGGTGTTTTCGGTGGTCGATGCGGTTGCCGCAGCGTCGACGGAATGTGAGACTTCGGCGGCATCGCTGCTGCCGACAGCGGGCGACAGCAGCAACCGTGCTGATACGGCGCCGCGCGCGGCGGATGTCGCCAGCGGCAATGTGCAGACAGTCGCTAGCGCGTCGGAAGAAATGGTTTTAAGCGTAAACGAGATCGCACAGCAGGTCAGCCCCGCTAATGACGGTTCAGCCCCGCTAATGTCAGCCCCGCTAATGACGGTGCGACGAAGGCGAACTGCGCGCGGGACGCGAATTCAACCGCGCGCAAACTTGCGGCCGCGGCCGGGGCGCATCGGCGGGGTTGTGGATCTGATCACAGAGATAGCCAGCCAAACCAGTCTGTCGGCCCTGAGCGCCACGATCGAAGCGGCGCGCGCCGGTAAGGCAGGGTGCGGCCTTGCGGTGGTGGCGCGGGCGTGAAGCGCCTCGCAAAACAAACCGTCAAAGCCGCGGAAGAAATCGCAAGCGACGTCAATGGAATTCGAGGCGCAACGAATGTCGGGGTGGATGCGTTGGACGCGATCAGGTCAACCATCGGCGAGATCAAACAGATCTCGAGGGCGATTTCGGCCAGCATCGAGGAACAGACCGCAGCCGTGCGCGAAATCAGCCGCTACACTGCCGCGGTGGCGGAGGGCGCGCGCGATGTGACGACTGCGATTGGCGCCGTGCGTCAAGGTGCACCCGAAACCAGCGCCGGAGCGCTGCAATCGTTGGGCGCCGCCAACAAACTGAGGTGCGGGCTCATCGGTTGCGTGAAGAGGTGCGCCCATTTATCGAGAAAATCTGCGCCGCATAACATCAAAGTGGAAACGTCCGTGCACGGAATGGCTGCCTGATGGTTGGCCCTGTTCGTGTCAAAGCCGTGTGCGGTGCATGATGAAATCCGGCGCCAATCGGGTCGGCCACATGGCAAAACGCCACCACCAGGGCGCATAAAATGCTGCGGCGCTGCCGTATGTCAGCGCGCGTTTCACCTCGCGCGCCACGCCCATCACGCTGGCGCATCCCGGCTGGCCCGCCGTCATTGGCGTGGCGACGGGGCCAAACTTTACAACACTGGCGCGCGCGCCGCTGCCATGCAGGCGATGAGCGATGCCTTGCATAATCGTAGCGAGGCCGGCTTTCGCTGCGCCATAGATATAATTCGAACGCCGCCCGCGATCGCCCGCCAAGGCGCCGCTCGCTAACAACACGCCAGACTTTTGCGTTTCCAGATATGCGGCCGCCGCCAGCATCCACAAGGTTGTGCTGACAAGATTGGTGTTGAGCAGAGCGGTGGTTTTGGCCAGATCAAGTTCCAGTGTCAGCTGGTCGGCGATTTCGGCGTACATCACCAACACGATGTCAACGCCGTCAAAGCGTTTGGCCATCGCGGCAAAGCGCGTTTCAACATCGCGGGTTTCGGCCAAATCATCTGCGAAAATCGCCACATCCTGTGCACCGCGGCACTTCAGATCGGCGCCGATTTCCTCCAGCGCCGCGCCATTGCGCCCCGCCAGCACCAGCCGTGCGCCCTCTTCGGCATACAGCCGCGCTATCGCTTCAGCGATTTCGGACGTGGCGCCCAGAATGATCAGGCGTGGGGCGGTGGTGGCGGTCATTTTGTCCCCACACGCCTGCAAAAGTCAGAGCGCATCGCAGGATAAAGCCGTGCTTCAAACGCGCCAAGCTGGCCGTAACCGCGCTTCAACATGCCCAATGAAGCCCGCGCATCGATGGCGGGATTGATATGCCCGCCCGCATCCATCACGATTGCATCCAGATTGCCGAA
>JBIKVO010000414.1:0-3081 GCA_044356795.1 Caulobacterales bacterium | reverse complement strand
CACGGCAAACGCGCGATCACTCATTATTGGACGATTGAAGCCTTTGGCCAAATCGATGGGCAGGCGATTGGTCGGCCGGCGGCGGCGTTTGTGGAATGTCGGCTGCAAACCGGGCGCACGCATCAAATCCGCGCACATCTGGCCCATATCGGATGTCCGCTGATCGGTGATCCCCTGTATGGCAAGCAGCGCGCATTCAAGGCGGCCGGCGTCAGCGATGATCTGCGCGCGCGGGTGGAGGATTTCCCGCGTCAGGCGCTGCATGCGGCGGTGCTGGGCTTTGTGCATCCGGTGAGCGGGGCGGCGATGCGGTTTGAAAGCCCACTGCCGGGGGATATGGCGGCGCTGCTTGCGGGATTGCGCGCGCTTTAATGGGCCTTACGCTTCGTCCTGCGCCACCAGAAAATGCCCGTGCAGCAACGCGATTGGATCGCCGCGCTCAAACTGCCAGCACTCCACGCGCACATTCGCAATGCGTCGTCCAAGCTTGGTGATGTGCGCGCGGGCATAGCAATCCACCGGCCGGCCCGAGCGCAGATAATCAATCGTGATGTCGATCGGTTTGGGCACTTTTGCGGTGCGCGCTCGCACCATCAGCGCGCCCACCGCCGTGATTTCCATGAACGCGCCGATCACCCCGCCATGGATCGCCGGCAACATCGGATTGCCAATCAGCGGATCGCGATAGGGCAGCACCAGCGTGAGTTCATCGCCTTTCAGTTCCGCGCGCGCGCCCAGAAACCGCGCGAACGGAATTGCATCCATTGCGGCGTTGACCTGCGCACTGGACAAGGGCGCCGGCGGTGTCTTGGCGTCACTCATCGCGGGCCCTTTCGATTGACGCCTGGCTTACGCCCGGCCGACGAATTCAGCATGAACGCGGCGGTGGCGTTGGCGATCGGATCATCGCGATCGCCATCGTGGGCGATGGCGCGCACAAACGCCACCGCATGCGCCACCTTGTAGCAATGCGCCTGGGCAATCACCGTCGCGCCGGGGGCGGCGGCGCGCATATAATCAATCCGCAAATCCAAAGTGGCGATGGTGGTGGGCTGATCCAGCGCCGCCATCACGCTCATGCCGCAGGTGTGATCGAGCAGCGCCGTGACAACGCCGCCGGCAATCACGCCGGTTTCGCGATTGCCGATCAGATCATCGCGGGTCGCGACCTGGGCGCTGGCGCGGGCGGGTTCAAAACTCACCACCTTAAGCCCGATGGCGTTGGCGTAGGGCGTGGCCTGCATCATGCCGTGCGCGATGGTGCGCATGCGTTCAAACCAGGCGTCTTCAGGGGCTGGCCTTGGCGGCGGTGGTGCTTGTTCAGACATGGCGGGCTTGGCTCATGCGGTTGGCGGGAAGGATGGCGTTTTGCGCTGTTCGTGCTAGCGTGATTGCGCTGTGCAAACAAGAAAAGGCGCACTCCATGACCGCTCCCTGGCGCCCCGGCGCGCATGATTGGATGTCTCTGGCTGAGGCCCTCCAACCTGAAACCATCGCCCTGCGTCGCGCCATCCATGCCGAGCCTGAATTGGGTGTGATGAATCCCAAAACCACCGCTAAGGTGAAGGCCGCACTTGCCGGCCTGCCCTTGACCTTCAAGGAAGGCCCATCGACGACCGGCGTCATCGCGATCCTGGAGGGCGCAATGCCGGGGCGCACGGTGTTGCTGCGCGGCGATATGGATGCCCTGCCGATGCCGGAAGATGCCGACGTGCCGTTCAAATCCACCGTCGACAATGTGATGCATGCCTGCGGCCATGACAGCCACACCGCCATGCTGGTCAGTGCGGCGAAAATCCTTTGCGCCAAACGCGATCAGCTTGCCGGGCGCGTGATGTTCATGTTCCAGCCGGGGGAAGAGGGCCATTTTGGCGCGAAGTTCATGCTGGACGATGGCTTGCTGGATGATCCCTGCCCGGACGCCGCGTTTGCGCTGCACATCATGCCCAACGCGCCGGCCGGTCTGTTTGCGGCGCGTGCGGGAACGATGCTGGCCTCGTCCGATACGATTGAGATCACGGTGGTTGGCAAAGGCGGTCACGCCAGCATGCCGCATGATGCGGTGGACCCCATACCCATCGCGTGTGAAATCGTGATGGCGTTGCAGCAGTTCGTGACGCGGCGGATCCATGCGCATGATCCGATTGTGCTCACCTTCGGCAAGATCGAAGCGGGCACGACATCCAATGTCATTCCGGAAACGGCGTATCTGCTGGGCACCGTGCGCGCGGTGAGTGAGGCGTCGCGCGCGGCCGCGCATGCCGGCATTCAGCGCGTTGCGTCGCACGTGGCGCTGGCGCACAACGCCCATGCCGAAGTGACGATCACCAAGGGCTTCCCCGTTACCGTCTGTGACCCGCGCGGTTTTGCGACTGCGCAGGCGGCAATCACCGATCTGTTTGATGAAACCGATTGGCGCACCATGCCCGCACCGGTGATGGGCGCGGAAGATTTCAGCTATGTGCTGCAACAGATTCCCGGCGCTTTTGTATTTTTGGGCGTCTGTCCGGAGGGGGAGGATTGGCGCAGCGCCTGCCCATGTCACTCCAACAAGATGGCGTTGAACGAGGCAATCATGGCGCGCGGGGTTGCGGCGCACTGCGCGATCGCAGAACGGTTTCTTGCGCGCGGGTTTGATTAGGAGGAGATGGGCTGCGGTTTTGGCTTTTGGCGCGCCCACGCCATCACGCCAAAACCCAAGAGAATGGCTAAAGGGGTATCGAGAAAGGTGGTGTAAAACAGCCATTGCTGTTGGCTGAACAGTTCCACAACCACCGCATTGGAGCCGGCAAGAAACGCGCCCAATCCGCCAATCCCGATGGCCAAGCGCGCCGCATTCGTATGCGGCGGCATGTAGCGCTCCAATCGTGCGCCCAGAAATCGGCCCTTGAAAAACAGGCCGTCGCTGACAAACAAAGACGCCACAAACAAGCCGATGATGGTGGTGCGCATTTGCACGATTTTTGCATCTTGAAAGATCACGGCGAACGCCGCCGAAAGGATCGAAATCACAATGCCAAACACGGCAAGCCCGCCCAGAAGATCAATCCTGGTGATCTTTTGCACCAGCCACAGCACCAC
>JBIKVO010000063.1:0-11139 GCA_044356795.1 Caulobacterales bacterium | reverse complement strand
CGCAAACGACTCCAGTCCCAGCCACAGTGCTGATGCAAGCAGGCAAACCGTGAATGCGATGCGCACGCCCGCAGATCCTGTTGCGCGCGCCAACCAGCCTTGTGCGGCGCCGGCGCCAAGGATGATCCCGGTGTGAATGGCGGTGGCAATTCCGATATGAATCGATCCAAGAATAAGGGCTTGCAACCAGATCGGCCCGCTCTCCTGTGTCATGAAGCGCGGTAGCAGCATGATATAGAATATTGCCGCCTTTGCGTTCAAAAGGTTGATCAGCAGTCCACGGAGGAAATAGCCGCCCGGGTCGCGCGCGTCGGGTGAAAAGCCCGGTGAGTTGTCGCGGCCAAACCACCCTTCCAACGCGAGAAAAATCAAAAACGCGATGCCTGCGAAGCGCAGAAAATCAAGCAGCGGCGTACCCGCTAGAACAACGCCGACACCCACCACCGCCAATGCCAGATAAGCGCTCAATCCCGCCGTGACCCCCGCTACAGCCGCAATGGCGGCGCGCCGGCCCTCGCGGGCCGCGATCGCCGCCAAGGTCATCATGTTTGGGCCGGGCGTCAGCTCGATCAGCAAAACCACCCACAGGAACTCAAGCATCATGGCGCTGCGGTATCGACAAGCGCGCCGCCGGCGACAAACCAGGGCGCCCAGAACCGATCCCAGACCCCCGATTGCAAACCATACGCATCCGGATGGTTAAACCAGACAATGCGAACGTGTAAATCATTTGGCGGTGCTGGCCTATAGCGCGCGGGATCAAACTGGCGATTGCGCTCGTCGAGCGAGGCCCTGCCCGGCTCGCCCTTGATCATGTCGCCGATCAGGATGATACGCTGCTGGTCCAGGCTGTCGATGAAGCACGCGTCTGTGGCCACCGCGGGCCGGCCCGCACTGGTGGGCGAAGCGCGATCGACGTGGCGGGCGCCCGCGGTTTCGGCGGCCTCAGTCAGCGGCGTTGCAAGGGCTGTCGTCCAGCGCGCGCGTTCATGCGCGGCGTTGGCGAACAGAGGATTGGCGTCCCTGCCGTCGCCGGGCGAGCTCAAACTTAGCAGCCATTGCCGCTCTTGCGGCCTATCAGCCCGCAGCAGCGCCACCGAAACTTGGCCATGATGTTCGGTTTCGCGTTGCGCGCGTTTGGCCAGGGTTTGGCGGGCGGCGCCCAGGGCGGCGATGGCAGGGGCTGCGCGCTGCTCGATTTCCGCGTCCATGGCGGTATGGATTTCGCGCCCCACCGTGTTTTCGCCTGCGCTGTCGCTGGCTGGGCGTTCGGCCTGACCATCCATCCGCGCGCGGCGCCGCACCGTCAAAACCTGCTCCCACTGGTCAAGATCCAGGTCGTGTGGTCCCGCTGCACCCATGCCGCCGCCTCGCCCAACTGGTTAACAAGCAACGCGCCTTCACCGCGAAGCGCAAGCGCGATAAGGGCTGTGCGGCGCTATGCCGTGCACTCAAGGGCCCGCTTATGCTGTTGTCAGCCGCCGATATCGATCATCACCTTGCCGTTGCGGCTCTAGCGGCATCGCGAGCCAGCGCGCTTTTGGCGGCGTCACGCACGGCGCTGGCGCATGTCGTGGCCGAGGAGGGGCGGGAGGTGAAGGTCGCCGCCGATGCCGCCGCGGAAGCCGTAATCGTCGAGACGCTGCAACGTCTGGCGCCGCTGCCGATCCTGTCCGAAGAGACCGGCTGGATCGACGCCGCGGACGGGCGGGCCGCGTTTTGGGCGGTCGATCCGCTCGATGGCAGCGTGAATTATCTCCAGGGCTATCCGCACTGCGGGCCGTCGATCGGTCTGGTGGTGGATGGCGCCCCCGTGCTGGGGGTGGTGGACCTGTTTCCTCTGGGCGAGGTGTTTTCCGGCGCCGTGGGCCGCGGCGCTTTCGTAAACGGGGCGCCGATCCGGCCGTCCAACACAGCCGACCCCGCCCGCGGGGTGCTGAACACTGGGGCCCCGGCCCGCCTTGCGCTGGATGAAACCGCGCAGGCGCGCTTTCTCCGCCAACTCGCCGGGTGGCGGAAGATCCGCATGATCGGGTCAGCGGCGGCAGCGATTGTCTATGTCGCGGCCGGTCGGGCCGACGCCTACCACGAGACCGGGGGGATGATCTGGGATGTGGCGGGGGGCTGTGCGATTGCGGCTGCCAGCGGTTGCCAGACAATCCTAACCGGATCGCTCGACGCCACACTTTCGGTCACGGTCTGCAATCCCGTGCTGCCATTGTCGACGCCGATCGGCTAGACTGCGGACGATTCTAGTGCATGACGTCGTTGTCACAAAACGAATCGGGTTTTTGGTGTAGCGATTGTTTGCAGCTGGATCAGGTTCGGGGCGAGTTTAAGCGGGATCGCCGCGTAGTGAATGCCGCTTAGCCGAGGGATCCGGCCCGATAGACATGATGAATTCACACCTCCTCCCCAGGCGGGCGCGTCTATGCGGCTGCGCCAAGACATTGTCGCCGGCTGTGGCATTCGGCGGCCCTCGGCCCGGCTTCGCCGATCAGGTTTCGGCGCGATGATGGGGGATCGCACCTTCAATCGGCGGGCGGCGGCGCGGGGGATCGCGATGCGGCGGTCGAAGCTGCTTCTGATCGGTTCGCTGGAGGCGGTGAAGCGCTGCGCCCGGTCGCTCCGTGTGGACCCGCGGGCCCCCTCCATCCTGGGCGGCGCTCTCTTGACGGATGCACGGACCGCTGCGGCGGAGTGGCCCGATCGCCTTGGCCGTATGCCCGTGTTTGGCGCGTTGGACGCCTTGGAAACCGTGCTTGCGACCCAGTTTGGCCGCCCGTTTGACGCTATTGTGGTGTGCGACACGCTGGAGCCCCGGGCGGTCCGTCGCCGTCTGGTGGAGCGAGCCGCGCTGCTGGGCCTATCGATGTTTCGCGCCGACTATTCCGGCGCCTTCACCGATCTGCGCCCCTATTCCAGCGATGATTTGATCGGCCCCGGCGCCTTGACGCCGAACCGCGAATGGCTGCACCGCCTGATCAATGGCCGCCGGGTGCTGGTTACTGGGGCCGGTGGTTCGATCGGCTCGCAATTGTGCTTGCGCATTGCGGCGCTGTCCCCGGCCAAGCTGACGCTGCTCGACAGCTCGGAATATAACCTGTTTACGATCCACCACCAGTTGCAGGCCGATTATCCACGCCTGCCGCTGATGCACGCCCTGTGCGATGTGCGCGATCAGATCGCGGTCGAGCGGTGGTTCGAGAGCGAACAGCCGCAGATCGTGTTCCACGCCGCCGCCCTCAAGCAGCTGCCGATGGTGCAATGTCACCCCAGCGAAGGCGTCTTGACCAATGTGTTAGGCACCCGGGTGGTGGCGCAGGCCGCGGTGGCCGCCGGCGCCCATATGCTGCTGGTGTCCACGGATAAGGCTGTCGACCCGACCGCCGTGATGGGCGCCTCTAAGCGGCTGGCAGAGTTGTATTGTCAGGCCCTGGACGCTGATTTGGCGAAATCCAACGGGCCGCGGGTGATGTCTGCGCGGCTGGGCAATGTGCTTGGGTCGGCGGGTTCGGTAGTGCAGATCTTCGACCGTCAAATCCAGGCAGGCGGGCCGGTCACGGTCACAGATCCCGACGCCATGCGCTACTTCATCACCATCCCGCAGGCCGCAGACTTCTTGTTGTCGGCGGCGGCAGACAGCCTCTCAGTCGGCGCCATGCGCGGGGCAGTGCATGTGATGGAGATGGGCGAGCCGCTACTGATCGCCGATCTAGCCCGAGACATGATCCGACTTGCCGGTCAGCGCCCCGACGTCGATATCAAAGTCTCGTTTATGGGCCTGCGCCCAGGGGAAAAGGTGTCTGAGCGCCTGATCGCCGCGGATGAGTGGGTGGTGGAGCGGCGCACCGCCAGCGGGATATTTCTTGTGAAGGCGTCGCCGCGCTCATTGCGGGTGCTTGACAATGCATTGGACCAGTTGATTGAATCGGCCCGCCAGCGCCGCGACGACGATGTACGCAGGTCTTTGATGGCGTTGGCTTCCCCGCCGGACGCGGCCGCAGATGGGGCTGCTAAGGCTGGCTGATCTGCCAGCGCCGCTGCGCCCGCCTTGCATGCTGTGACTTGCAGGCCACAACCCCCGCAGTTCCGCCGTTCGGGCCTCGACCGAAGCCGCGACCAGCGGTAAAGATGACGTTGGTCCGATGGCGTTTTCGCTGCGGTTTGATGGCGATGGTAGGGCAATACCATGCTCTCTGCCTCGCATCAGCTGCATTGATGATTTACCAAAACACAACAGTTCATCGGAATAAGGCGATTATTAAGATACGGGGTCGGTTTCGGTCCCCCGGGAGGCGTTAACACATGTCCAGCAAGTTTTGGCTGTTCGCGGCGAGTGCAGCGGCTGCTTTGATCACCGGTAACCAGGCCAATGCGCAAACACCTGCGGAAGAGCCCGCGATGCGCGATAATGAAATTGTCGTGACCGCGACCCGCCGCGATCAGGCGTTGCAGGATGTGCCGGTCGCTGTGACTCCGGTCACCGCGCAGATGATCGAAAACGCCGGCATCCGCGACCTGCAAGACGTCGCCAGTGTTGCCCCGTCCCTCCAGTTCAACGTCTCTGAAAACGAGACCTCGGCCACTGCCCGGATGCGCGGGGTCGGCACGCAGGGTTCCAATCCGGGTCTTGAGTCTGCGGTCGGCATCTTCATTGACGGCGTGTATCGCGCCCGTAACGGCGTCGGCCTGTCGGACCTCGGCGAAGTCAGCCAGATCGAAGTGCTGCGCGGTCCGCAGGGCACGCTGTTTGGCCGTAACACCTCAGCCGGCCTGATCACCGTCAACACCGCCATGCCGAGCTTCAACGATGTGATCGTGAAGTCGTCTCTGACCTACGGCAATTATGGCAATCTGCGCGTCGATGGCAGCGTGAACCTGCCACTCAGCGAAACTCTGGCGGTGCGTGTGTTCGCCGCCAGCGACACCCGCGACGGCTTCATGGATATGAACCGCGCTGGCCCGAACGCCACGCTCGGTGCGGCGAATTCCACCAGCAACCGCGGCCGCGGCGAAAGCAATACCCGCGACATGTGGACTGTCCGCGGTCAGTTGCTGTGGGAAGTGACGCCGGATTTCACCGCCCGCTTCATCGCGGACGTGACCGAGCGTGACGAAGAGTGCTGTGCGGCCAAAATCTACCGCCCGTTCCTGCTCAACGGCGCGCAGCTGTTGTCGACCAACAACACGATCAATCCTGGCGGTATTCCTCAGGATCCGTTCCAAGCGGGGGCCGCCGCCGGACAAGCCAACGCGATCGCCGCGTTCGGCGGTTATGGTCCGGGCGGGCTTGTCAATCTCGGCTCCGGCCATATTGGCGATCGCTTCGGCTTCGCCAACCGCGGCTCCGGCCAGGGGCTGGAGGACAAGGGCTATTCGCTGGAGCTGAATTGGAATGTCGGCGACTTGACGGTGACCTCCATCACCGCCTTCCGCGATTGGCAGTACACCCAAGGCCAGGACGCAGACTTCAGCCAGGCCGATCTGTGGTATCGCTTGAAGGACGGCAACAGCGGCTTCGGCTTTGAAGTGTTCACGCAGGAATTGCGCGCCGCGTTTAATCTCGGCCCGGTGGATTCGATCGTGGGTCTATTCTACGCTGATGAAACCCTGACGCGGAAAGACGCGCTGCAAAACGGCAGCCAGTTTGGCTCCTACTTCGCTGCGCTGAACCCGTTGTTCACCGCGCTGGGCACGACCGCCAACAATACCGGTGTGCGGGATACCTACACCCAGGAAGGCAACTCTCTCGCCCTCTTCTCCCACAATATCTGGGCGGTGGACGACAAGACCGACATCACCGTCGGCCTGCGCTTCACGAAAGAAGACAAGGACGTCTCGGCGCGCTTCACCACGTCGTTCAACGCGCAACCGCTGCTCGCTGCGACCTTGAACGGCGTTTCACCTGGTCTCGGCACGGCGTTCGGAAACTGCTCGGGCTCCCTGTCGGGCACGGCGGCGGACGCGGCGATCATCGGCGCGCGCGGCGTATACTGCATTCCGACTCTGCGGACAGAGTTGGATGGCGGCGTCCGCCGTCAAAGCCGCTCGGAAGAAGAATGGTCGGGCATCGTGTCGGCTCGCCGTGAATTTACGGATGACATCTCCGGCTACGCCTCGTACTCGCGCGGCTACAAGGGCGGCGGCTTCAACCTGGATCGTTCGTTCGACTTCACCCTCGTGAGCGCGCCTGCTGGGTCCACATGGAACACCAACTTCGCGGCCGAATTCGTTGATGCCTGGGAACTGGGCATGAAGACGGCGTGGGCGGATGGTGATCTGATCATCAACACCGCGATGTTCTTCAACAAGTACGAGAACTATCAGCTGAACACCTTCAACGGCGTCAGCTTCCAGGTTTCGTCGGTTCCAGAAGCAACATCGCAGGGCATCGAAATCGATTCAATGTGGACGACCCCGGTCGAAGGCCTGGGCGTGCAGGGCGGCCTTGCCTATGTCGAAGCCGAATATGGTGTCGACACCGGCTGGGTGGCGCAGTCCCGCAACCCGCTGAACCCGACGGCCTCGCCGGTCAACTTCCGTCTGCCGGGCTCGCGTCTCACCAACGCACCGCTGTGGACTGTGACCGGCGCGTTGACCTACGAAAAGCCGCTGTTCAACGACACCATGATGGGTCTGGCTTATCTCGACTTCCGCTATGTGTCGTCGCAGATCACCGGCTCCGACCTGGAAGCGACCAAGACGCAGCCTGAAACCACGACCTTCAACGGTCGCCTCGCGCTGCGCACAGCAGACGAACGCTTCGGCATCGAGCTATGGGGCCGCAACTTGACGGACATGGAAACCCAGCAGATCGCCTTCAACGTGCCGCTGCAGGGCAATGCCCGCGGCGCGTTCCTGGGCGATCCGCGCACCTATGGCGTCACGCTGCGCTACAGCTACTAGACTTGGCGCAGGCGGCAGCCTGAAAGAGCGACGCCCCGACCTTGCGGTCGGGGCGTTTGCTTTTGGGCGGCTAGCGCGCTTTCAGGCGGAGCGGCCGCCGGTCGGCCGCCCGGAAAGCGCACAAAATTTTGAATTTATGGCAAATTATCCCGGACCGATCGTGGTCGCTCGGCCCGGGATTGACCCATCAGGCTATTGCCCGTCACCCCGCCGGCACAATCCGCAGGATGCGGCCATTTTCCTCGTCGGTCAGTGCATACAAGAAGCCATCCGGCCCCTGGCGCACGTCGCGAATGCGCCAGTCCATCGGCAACCGCTGTTGTGCCGTCACGCGGCCCTGATCATCGAGATCCAACCGCACGATCACCTTGCCAACCAATCCACCGGCGAACAAATCGCCCTGCCAAGCGGGGAAGCGCGCGCCGGTGTAAAACGCGAGGCCAGACGGCCCGATGCCGGGAGACCACACCGCTAGCGGTTCTGTGATGCCGGGGCCGCTTTGGTTCGGCGAGATCGGCGTTTTCATCGGGCCATATTCCACCGCGTAGGTGTGGGTCGGCCAGCCATAATTGGCGCCGGCCGCAAGTAGGTTCACTTCGTCGCCGCCCTGCGCCCCGTGCTCGGTGGCGAACACCCGCCCGCTGGCGGCGTCGCGCACCATGCCTTGAATGTTGCGATGCCCAAAGCTGAACACCTCAGGCTTGGCGTCGACGCGCGCATTGAACGGGTTGCCGCTCAAGGCTTTGCCATTCTCATCCAGCCGCAGCACCTTGCCGAAGTCGTTGTCGAGATATTGCGCGCGATCCCGCGTGCGTCCGCCATCGCCGATCGACACCAGCATCGCGCCATCCGGCTGCCACACAATCCGCGATCCGAAATGGAAGCCGGCGGATTTCTCGGGTCCGGCGCGGTAGATTTCCTGCACGTTTGTCAGTTGCAGGCCATCGAGGGTGGCCTTGATCAGGCGCGTGCTGTTGACCTCCGCCGTGCCTGCCGACAGCGTGAGATAGATCGTGCGGTTCTGCGCGAAGTCGGGATGCAGGCTGACATCCATCAACCCGCCCTGGCGCAATGCCAGCACTGGCGGCACGCCGGCGATCGGTTGCGCCTCCAGCGTGCCGTTGGCGCGCAATAGGCGTAGGCGACCCGGCCGCTCCGTCACCAGCGCATCGCCATTTGGCAGCCACGCAATGGCCCACGGATGGGCAAGCCCCTGCGTCACAGTCTCGGCGCGCCATCCCGTTGCGACCGGCAAGGCGCCCACATCAACCGGCGTCATGCCCGATAGCGCCATCCCGGTTGCATGAGTGGTTGCGGGCGGTTGGGCCGACCCTGGCGCTTGTGCGCATGCAGCGGCGGTCAATGCCAGCAGGGAAGCGGCTGCGATCCATACGGTGGGCATGTGATGTCCTTCAAGGTCTATCGAGGGCGCAGATGTGCTCGCAAGATGGGGCGCTTCGGCCGCAAGGCCAGCCTGTTAACGCGCTTTCAGGCCGAGCCTGCCGAGGCCAGCATCCCCTGTATCTGGGCGAAGCTGCTTGTAACCGCCGCCGGTGAAATGACGTATTGGCTCGGTGGGGAGATCATCGCTGCCGGCAGAGCGCAGCGAAAAAGAGCAGGAGATCTCACGGCTGTTCCTTGCGGGGCTCGCCGGGGATGACGCAGCCCATCGCGCGTTTTTGGGCCGCGCGGCGGTGCATCTGCGCGCTTTTTTCGCGCCAAACTGCGCGTCAGCGCAGAAGCGGAGGATTTGGTGCAAGAAACACTGATCGCCCTGCATACCAAGCGACACATCTATGATCCCGCCAACCGCGTGGATTTATGCAAGCGCGCGGTATCGCCTGATTGATCATGTGCACAAGCAAAAGCGCCGTGGGGTCGCTGTATCCGTGGAAGACGCCGAGCATGAATTGTCTGCAAATGAGGACTTCGCAGCCAGCGTTGCGCGCAAGGATGTCGCGGGGCTGCTGATGCACCGTCCATCCAAACAGGCCGATGCCATTCGCCTGACAAAGCTTGAAGACCACTCGGTTGCTGATGCGGCCAGACGCTTTGGCGTGTCGCCCTCGGGCATAAAGATTTCGGTTCAGCGCGGCCTCAAAACACGGATGCGCCTCATTGGCGAGGAGGACTGTAGATGAAGACGGACGATTTGATCAATGCGTTGGCGCGCAGAGATGAACCGGCAAAAACGGCGCCCGTCCCATCGTGCATGATCGTGCTTTCGGCGCCGGTTTTGCCATCGGCCTCGTGTTGCTGGCTTTGTCCATCGGACTGCGTCCAAACCTTGGCATGGTGTTGCCCATCGTCTTGGCGAAGGCTTCGTTTTCATCTTTGTTCGGGATCATTGGCGCGGTGGCGATGATGCATCTTGCCCGGCCCGGCGCCGGCGGCATAAGCGGCTTGACGTCCACATTGGCGCTGATTGCATCTGCGGTTGCGATCAGACCTCTGACCTTAATCGGCGAGGCGCCCGGCGAACGCTTTCATGCCTTTATCTATGACGTTTTTCCATTTTACCTTGTGTTGATTCCCGTTTTTGGCGCGCCGACGGCGGCGCTGCTTGTGTGGCTTGCGCGCGGGCTTGCACCGACACGGCTGGCGATGACTGGCGCAGCGACTGGCGCAGCGACTGGCGCAGCGACTGGCGCAGCGACTGGCGCAGCGACTGGCGCGGTGATCAGTGCGCGTTTGCTGCGTTGGTGGCGGTAGACATTCGCAGTGGCGTGTAACGGCGCCGCGGCGTCATGCGTAGTCCCTGATGAGGCTGGCGAAACAGGCCTCACGTCAAATACATCCCCATGGAGATACGATCATGAAGCGATTTTTCGCTGTGACAACGCTTGCCCTGATCGCCGCCGCCGGCGCGGTCACTTTTGCCGCCACCGCACCGGCGCGCGCCGATCCAATGATCGCGACCATGATGAAGGCGGAAATGCAGACGACGCCGACTCGCGGCTTGTTTGCATTTCCCGCTGATGACCGCACGGCATTTGATATTCGGGTTGCCAGCGGTGCGTCGACGATTTTGGGTTTTACCAAGCAAGGCTGCCCAGTCTGCACGCGTCAAAACCGCGCCTTGCAAGATGTTTTGAAAGTGCCGACGTTCGCCAACATCGCGGTGCAGCAGGTCGATTTTGTCAATCGGGGCGCGACCGCACGGGCGTATGGCTTGACCGGTCAATCCACGATCCTGGGATTGATGGCTGGCCGCGAGGCCAATGCGCGCAGCGGTGATGTCGCCGTTGATGCGATCCGCGCGCACTTGGTTGCACTGATCGGTTGATGGAACGGCGCCGCGCGCGCAGAAACGTGCGCGGCGCGGCTGATCTTTGAAAACAGGACGCCACACATGTCTTTGATTATTTTTCTGCCGCCTGAACGCTGGCGGCGTTTTCGCCCTGCGTTTTGCCTGCCTTACCACTGATGGCTGCGGGCGCAACGGCGCAATACCGGTTTGGCCCGCTTGCCGCCGCCGCTGGCCTTGCCGCGAGTTTTACGATCGTGCCTGTGGTGGTCGCATCGATCGGCCCAGCACTTGGGATTGATCCGCAAGCCGTGCGTGTGTTGGGGGTTGTGATGCCGGTGCTGGTGGGCGCGACATTGTTGATCCCGCAGCTCGGGCGCCGGGTTGAGGGTGCGTTCGGGCCGCTCGGCGCCAAAGCCGGAGAGGCTGTAAGCGGACGACAGTTCAAAGGGCTCTTAGGGCAGGTTGCGCGGGGCTCGGCCTTGGGGGCGGTCTGGGCGCCGTGGACAAGGTCAGCGCTGGCCACGGCCTTGACCCTCGCGGCACAAGTCGGCGGCGCGCGGCCTGCGCTTGGTTTGATGGTCGCCTTCGGTGTCGGCGCGGCCACGCCGTTGCTGATCGCGGCTTATGGCTCGCGCGCGGGGTGATGGCCAGGTTGCGCATCGGCGCCGGTCAGATTGGCTGGGCCAAGACCGCCTTGGGCGCGATGGTCGCGGCGGTCGGTCTGTTGACATCGACGGGATTCGACAGCGTCTTGCAGGATACGCTCACTGCCACTTTGCCGGATTGTTGGCTCAATGCCATTACTGGTCTTGAGTCCCTGGTCTTTGAGCTTCACGCAAAACACCCTAATGATGCGCGAGAGGATTCTGCCATGACGTCACGCCACGCCCCCATCGCCATTATCGGGTCCGGCCCGGCCGGCTATACCGCGGCCATCTATGCTGCCCGCGCGATGCGCGCGCCGATATTGATTTCGGGCA
>JBIKVO010000062.1:0-11155 GCA_044356795.1 Caulobacterales bacterium | reverse complement strand
TTTGGTTCTCCATCCTTCAAGGCCAATCCCTTAGCGGAGCCTCATTTACCGCCCTTAGCCAGCTTCTCGACCACATCGACGCCTTTGTCGAAAAATACAATCAGACGGCCAAACCCTTTGTATGGACGAAGAAGAAAGTGCGCCAAAAGAAACTCATCAAGCGTATCACTCGGCTATGATTCAGGGTACTAGTAAGACTAGCAGGCCACACACTCACCCGTCGAAATTTTCGCCCATCATGGTCAACACCCAACGCAGGCCCTCCGCATTGCCGCGGGCATCATCGATCGGGTTGTGGGTATGGGGCGTGTCGCGCCATTTTGTCCACGCGTTGGTCGTCAGGGGGCGCTGACGGCGGCCGGCGTCCAGATCACCGATCCGACGCGCGGAAAACCCCGCCGGGTTCTCGCCGAGATATTTGTGGCAATAGAAGTTCCAATATTGCCAGTCGAAGGCGGGGTTGTCCGACCAGAACACCGCCCGTTTGCCCGCAGAGATAGCCATCAGCCAGTCGCGCGCCTCCGCCATGACCTCGCCAGGGTCGCGGTAGGTTTTTTGGGTTTCAAACGAAATCGCGCTGATCGCGCGGGCGCTTTCGATCCCGGCATGGCTCAGGATTGGCGCGACCTCGCCTAGAAAACTGGTTTTTGGGTTCAAGACGGACACGATCCCGAACGAGATCATGTTGTAGAGGCCGGGGCAGGGGCCGTCGGCCTCGACATCCAGGACAAAATGTTCGAGCCAGCGGGTCATGGGATCAGGGCTTGCATGGATGGGCGGTGTGCGCGCGCCCGGCGGTTGCGTCAATCGGCCGTTTGGACACATGCCCGCGATGTTCCAAACGCGGCAGATACGGCATGGCGGCCCAAGAGACGACCGAGATGCGACGGCCAAGGCGATCAGGGCCGGCTATGGACGGGGCGCATGCCCCATGCCATAAGGCGCGCCGTTTGCTTGGCGTGGCCTTTGGCCATGTCGCTCCGCCTGCGATCCCCCTGTTTCTGCACGCCGCCCGCGTGGGCGACCGCTGTTTGAGGACGATGCCCCAATGCAAGTGACTGAAACCCTGTCCGACGGCCTGCGCCGCGCCTTTCAAGTGGTTGTGCCGGCCGGGGATTTGCAGGCCCAGTTGGACGCCAGACTGGAAGAAATCCGGCCCCGTGTGCAACTGAAAGGGTTTCGCCCGGGCAAGGTGCCGGCCAGCCATATTCGCAAACTGTACGGCCCGTCGCTGATCCGCGACATCATCGATGCTGAAGTCCAACAGGCGACGCAGAAGGCCCTCGGCGAAGGTAAACTGCGCCCGGCCGCTGATCCGGCCTTCATTATGGAAAGCGATCTCGCCAAAGTAATCGATGGTGGGGCGGACTTGGCCTTCAAGTTCGAGGTCGAGCTGATCCCGGATTTCAAACCGGCGGATGTTTCCACGATCACGGTCGAGAAGGTGGTGGCGGCGGTCACGGAAACGCAGGTCGCAGCGATGCTGAAAACGATCGCGGACTCCAGCAAAACCTTCGATGACAAGGACGGCGCCGCTGAAATCGGCGATAGCCTGACGATTGATTTCCTGGGCAAAATTGATGGCGAAGCGTTTGACGGCGGGTCGGCGGAAGGCGCCACGGTCGTGATCGGCGCCAACCGCTTTATTCCCGGCTTTGAAGAGCAATTGGTCGGCGCCTCCATGGGCGATGCGCGGGTTTTGAAGGTCACGTTCCCGGAGGATTATCCGGTCGACACGCTGAAGGGTAAAGCCGCCACGTTCGACGTCACCGTGCATGCTGTGCGGGCGCCGAACGACAGGGAGATTGACGACGCGTTTGCCGGAACGCTCGGATTTGAGACGCTCGAGTCCTTGAAAGAGGTGATCAAGAGCCAAATCGAGCAGGAGCACAACGCCCAGACGCGCGCCAAGCTGAAGCGCGCCTTGTTCGATCAGCTTGAAACCATGCACGATTTGCCGCTGCCGCAGGGCATGGTGAATCAAGAGTTCGAGCAGATCTGGCGCCAGGTGACGGCCGATAAAGAGGGCGGCCGCCTCGATTCAGCCGATGCGGCAAAGAGCGAAGACGATCTGAAGGCCGATTACCGCAAAATCGCTGAGCGGAGGGTCAAGCTGGGTTTGGTGCTGGCGGAAATCGGGCGGGCGGCGGGCATCCAGGTCAGTGACCAGGAAGTGTCGCAGGCAGTCGCCCAGCAGGCCCGGCAATTCCCCGGCCGCGAGCGCCAGTTGTTTGAATTTTATCAGAAAAACCCACAGGCTCTGGCCCAGGTGCGCGCCCCGATCTATGAGGAAAAGACGGTCGACTATATCCTTGAGCTGGCCACCGTGACCGTGAAGGATGTGGATCGCGACACGTTGTTTGCGGACGACGAAGAATAGTCGGTCGGCGCGCCCTTGCGGGCGCTGCCCCAAAGGCAGATATGACAGAGCGCAAGCGGGGATGGGTCGTCATTCCAGCCGACGCGGCCCGCGCCGCCCCATCGAAGGTGTCCCATGGAAGATCACGCCACACGACTGCTCAACCTCGTCCCCATGGTCGTGGAGCAGAACAGCCGCGGAGAGCGGGCCTACGACATCTTCTCGCGGCTGCTGAAAGAGCGGATCGTGTTCGTCACCGGACCCATCGAGGACGGTGTGTCGAGCCTCGTCTGCGCCCAGCTTCTGTGGCTCGAAAGCGAGAACCCGAAGCGTGAAATCTCGATGTATATCAACAGCCCTGGCGGCGTTGTCACCAGCGGTTTGGCGATCTATGACACGATGCAATATATCCGCTCGCCGGTATCGACGGTGTGCATCGGGCAGGCGGCGTCGATGGGCTCGCTGTTGCTCGCGGCTGGCGCGCCGGGCATGCGCATCTGTCTGCCGAATGCGCGGGTGATGGTGCACCAGCCGTCCGGCGGTTTCCGGGGGCCGGCCTCCGATATCGAGCGGCACGCCGAGGATATCCTGGCCACCAAGCGGCGCTTGAACGAAATCTATGTCAAGCACACCGGCCAGCCCTACGATTTGATTGAGCGCACGTTGGACCGCGATTCGTTCATGACCGCCGAAGACGCGCGCGTGTTTGGCCTGGTCGATAAGGTGTTTGAGCGCCGTGAGGGCGATGTGGCCGCGAGTTAGGCCGCGCCGACCCCAAAAATCGAAAATCGGGCAAAAGCTCGGTGCGGCAGCCTTGAAATCGCCGCGAATACCTTCTATTGAAAAACGATAAGGGTTTTCCCTTTATCGCTATCGTCGCCTCGCGGTCACGGCCTTGACGCCGCGCGTGTGGGCGGCGCGGCGGAGGAGAGCGGCGCTTCTTGTGCGTGCGTTTTTGTATGGGGATCATGATGATTTCGATTTTCACTGCGTCTGAACCGTCTTCGGGCGGCCCCGCCGGGGCGGTTTGCGTGCGGGTCCGGCGTACGGACGCCCGCTATGCAGCAATCGCGGCCAGCTTGGCTCTGGCTTTGTCCGCTGGCCTGACCTCTACCGCGATGGCGCAGCAAAGCACCCCGCCGTCCGCAGAGGCGCCAATCCAGGCGCAAGGTGCAGAAAACTCAGATCCAAACGTCATCGTGGTCCCAGGCCGCCGCGAACTGCGTGAAGTGGTGCGCGATTTCGTCGGCGACATCACCGAACCGGCCAAGGACGGCCAACTCGCCCGGTTTGATCGCCGGATTTGCGCAGGCGTCATCGGCGCCGAAAACCGCGCCGCCCAAGCGCTGATCGATCGACTCTCGGCGCGGGCGATGTCGCTTAATCTGCAGGTCGGTGAGCCGGGCTGTCGCGCCAATGTGCTGATCGTTCTGGCGGCCGACGCCAACCGCTTTACCCCAAGTTTTGTGGAGCAGAACGGCGCCTTGTTCGGCGTCCGTGATGTCAACAGCACCCGCGGCATGACGGCGCTGGAGCAATTCAAGAGCAGCCCGCGCGCGGTGCGGTGGTGGCATGTCACCCAAACCGTGACCGATCGCGGTCAGGTGCTGGGCAGTTCGGACGCCAGCGGCGGCGAGGGCTCGATCTCCGGTGCGCAAGTGGCGCGGGTGACGAATGCGGGGCGTCTGCGCTCGGGCGTGCGGCAAGATTTTAATCGCGTGATCATCGTGATTGATGCGCGCAAGGCTGCCATGGCGCCGTTCCCGTCGCTGGCTGATTATGTGGCAATGGTGGCGCTGGCCCAGATCGATCCGACGGCAGATGTGTCCAACACCCCCACAATCCTGGGTCTGTTCAACGATATCGAGGCTGGCAGGCCGCCGCTGAACGGCTGGACCGATTGGGATCAGTCCTACCTGGAAAACCTTTATGACGCTCCGCGCTACGCCAAGTCTGGCCGCCTGCAGGAAAGTGCGATCACCGACAATATGACCAAGGATTTGGTGGCCGCGCCGCCCCCCGCTTCAGCGGCGCCGTCCACGACACCGGCGAGCCCTGCGACCCCGCTGCAGCCGCGGTAAGCAACAACACCCATCAGGCGACTGCGATCGCGAAGGGTGCGAACGCCCGCCCCGGCCAAGGCCGGGACGGGCAGTGTATGTCCGCGGCAACCGGTCCTCGGCGGCTGTGCTTGCGGGCCAAGGCGGGCTGTGCTGAACTGTGGCGTCATGCTCGAGTCGGCGACGGCTTGAAACAGGGGCGCAAGAAACCGATGTGCAGCGATGGGATTGTCGCCGCTATTGTTTGAAGGTGGTTTCGGCCGAAAGTGTTTGCAGGCCTGCAACCGTTGGGCCCGGTCTGGGACAGTCCCGTCGGACTGAAACCCGCCAGGCCCAAGTCCGCCATGCTTTTCGGGGGCGGGGAACAGAATTGTAAGAGGTCTGATCGCAAGATGGACCTTGTGAGTAAGGTGAAAGCCTCGTTTTTTCTGTCGGTTGCAGCGGCAAGCGCGGAAAAGACGCGGTGAGGCCGAAAGGCTTGAGGTGCAATCAGGCGTTGGGCGCGCATTGCCTGGCGAGTCTGGGAGCCAGCAATAGCTTGGGGGGCTTCAATTGCCCCCAGAGCGTCAGAAAGCGGTCGAGAACGTGTTCCGGCAAGGAACCTGACTGCAGAGGGGGCCGCGGCGACTGACAGAAGCGCCCGGCTCGCGGACTAAGGTATGCGACGTCAGGCGCAACGGCAGCGTCGTCGACGGCGAAATCGGCGGGAGCGGTCGAGCTGCTCGCCAAGGAGCGCCTATGAGCAAGAATGCTGGTGGAGGAGAGTCCAAGAATACCTTGTACTGCTCGTTCTGCGGTAAGAGCCAGCACGAGGTCCGCAAGCTGATTGCGGGGCCGACCGTCTTCATCTGCGATGAATGCGTGGAACTCTGCATGGATATCATCCGTGAAGAGCACAAGACATCGCTAGTGAAGTCGAAAGAGGGCGTGCCGAGCCCGCGCGAAATCAAAGACGTGCTGGACGATTATGTTATCGGCCAAGACCACGCCAAGCGCGTGCTGTCGGTGGCGGTCCACAACCACTACAAGCGCTTGAACCACGCGACCAAAAACAATGACGTAGAGTTGGCGAAGTCGAACATCTTGCTGATCGGGCCGACGGGCTGTGGCAAGACGTTGCTGGCGCAAACGCTGGCGCGCATTATCGACGTGCCGTTCACCATGGCCGACGCCACAACCCTCACCGAGGCCGGCTATGTCGGCGAAGATGTGGAAAACATCATTCTCAAGCTGTTGCAGGCGGCTGATTATAATGTCGAGCGGGCCCAGCGTGGCATCGTCTATATCGATGAAGTGGATAAGATCAGCCGCAAGTCTGACAATCCGTCGATCACGCGCGACGTTTCGGGCGAAGGTGTGCAGCAGGCCCTGCTGAAAATCATGGAAGGCACGGTTGCGTCGGTGCCGCCGCAGGGCGGCCGCAAGCATCCGCAGCAAGAGTTCCTGCAGGTGGACACCACCAATATTTTGTTTATCTGCGGCGGCGCGTTTGCGGGTCTGGAAAAGATCATTCAAGGCCGCGGCAAGGGCGCCGGCATCGGCTTTAACGCCAAGGTGCGCGACTCTGAAGATCGCCGCACCGGCGAAGTGCTGCGCGATCTGGAGCCGGACGATCTTTTGAAGTTCGGTCTGATCCCGGAATTTGTCGGCCGCTTGCCGGTTCTGGCGACCCTGGAAGATCTCGATGAAGCGGCCCTGGTGCAAATCCTCACCGAGCCGAAAAATGCGCTGACAAAACAATATCAGCGCTTGTTCGAGATGGAGAATGTGCGCCTCACCTTTAACGATGAAGCGTTGCGCGCCATTTCGCGGAAGGCCATTCAGCGCAAAACCGGCGCGCGGGGTTTGCGGTCGATCATGGAATCGATCCTTCTCGAAACCATGTTTGAGCTGCCCGGCATGCGCGGCGTGCAAGAGGCGGTCGTGTCGGCGGATGTGGTGGAGGGGCGCGCCCCGCCGCTGCTGATCTACGCTGAAGGCCGCAACGGCCAGCAAAACGCCGGCTGACGCCCGAAAAGGGCTGCGGCGAAGCGGGTGGATTCGTTTCGCCAAGCAGTCCCTTGCTTGAACCCTGGCGTTGGACCCTCCACATCCGTTGAACAAGAGTTTTATGCGCTTGCGTTAAAGTGAGCGTTGCAGCGCCCGCCCGCCGGGGCCGTGCGCGGTCTGAGCGAGAGGACATGCGATGACCGACGAACCCAAGAAGACCAGCGCCAAGGCCGCGGCCAAGGCTGACGGCGGAAAGGCGGAGGGGCCGAAGGCGTATCCGGTGCTGCCGCTCCGCGATATCGTTGTATTCCCGCACATGGCGGCGCCGCTGTTTGTAGGCCGTGAGAAGTCCGTGCGTGCCCTTGACGAGGTGATGCGCACCGACAAGCAGATCCTGCTGGCGGCGCAAATGGAAGCCAGCGATGATGATCCGGCCACTGACCGCATCTACACCGTTGGCGCGATCGCTACGGTGGTGCAACTGCTGAAGCTGCCCGACGGTACGGTGCGGGTGCTGGTGGAGGGCGCAAGGCGCGCCCGTATCACCGGCTTTATCGAAAATGCGAATTATTTCGAAGCGACCGCTGAACCGCTCACCGACGAAAATGCGGACGCCGCCAATGCACGCGCACTCGCCCGTGCGGTGACGGAGCAATTTGAAAACTTTGCCAAGCTGTCACGCAAAACGCCGGCGGAAGTGGTGCAGGCAATTTCTCAAACCACTGAACCGTCGCGCCTTGCCGATATCGTTGCGGCGCATTTGTCGGTGAAGGTTGCCGATAAGCAAACGCTGCTGGAAACGGCCGATGTGCCGCAGCGCCTGGAAAAAGTGCTGGGCTTCATCGAGGGCGAAGTCGCTGTCTTGAACATGGACAAGAAGATCCGCAACCGCGTGAAGCGGCAAATGGAAAAAACGCAGCGCGAATATTATCTCAACGAGCAGATGAAGGCGATCCAGCGCGAGCTGGGCGAGGGCGATGACGGCCGCGAGGACATCGCCGAACTCGAAATGCGCATCAAGCAAACCAAGCTTTCGAAGGAAGCGCGCACCAAAGCCGAAGCGGAACTGAAAAAGCTGCGCCAGATGAGCCCGATGAGCGCGGAAAGCACGGTGGTGCGCAATTATCTCGACTGGTTGTTGTCGCTGCCGTGGGGCGTGAAGAAGAAGGTCAAGCGCGATATTGACGCGGCTCAAGACATCCTCGACGAGGATCACTTTGGATTAGACAAAGTGAAGGAGCGCATTCTCGAATATCTCGCAGTGCAAACGCGCACGCAAAAAGTGCGCGGCCCGATTTTGTGCCTTGTTGGTCCGCCCGGCGTTGGCAAGACATCACTCGGACGCTCAATCGCAAAAGCAACGGGGCGCGATTTTGTCCGGGTGTCTTTGGGCGGCGTGCGCGATGAGGCTGAAATTCGCGGCCACCGGCGCACCTATATCGGCTCGATGCCGGGGCGCATTATCCAGTCAATGAAGAAGGCCAAAAGCGCCAACCCGCTTTTCCTTCTCGACGAGATCGACAAACTGGGCTCTGATTATCGCGGCGATCCAAGTGCAGCCCTTTTGGAAGTGCTGGACCCGGAACAAAACACCACGTTCAACGATCACTATCTCGAAGTGGATTATGATCTTTCCGACGTGTTGTTCATCACCACGGCCAATTCGCTGAACATGCCTCAGCCTTTGCTTGATCGCATGGAGATTATCCGCATCCCGGGCTACACTGAGGATGAAAAACTGGAGATCGCCAAAACGCATTTGCTGCCGAAGCAAATTGAGGCAAACGGCCTGAAAGAGGGCGAATTCACCGTCTCTGATGATGCGTTGCGCGATCTCATCCGTCGCTACACGCGCGAGGCGGGCGTGCGCTCTTTGGAGCGCGAACTTGCCAATCTCTGCCGCAAGGCGGTGCGTGAAATCGAGCAGAAGAAAAAGCCGAAATCGGTCGTGACGGTTGATAATCTTCCTGATTATGCGGGTGTTTGGAAATACCGCTACGGCGAGACTGATCGTGAGGATCAGGTCGGCGTGGTCACGGGCCTCGCTTGGACAGAAACCGGCGGCGATCTTTTGACGATTGAAGCGGTGTCGATGCCCGGCAAAGGCGCGATGACGGTGACAGGCAATCTGCGCGAGGTGATGAAGGAATCGATTTCCGCCGCGAGTTCGTTCGTGCGGTCGCGCGCCATCACGTATGGCGTAAAGCCGCCGGTGTTTCGCCAGCGCGATATCCACGTTCACGTTCCGGAGGGCGCAACTCCGAAGGACGGCCCCAGCGCCGGGATTGCAATGGTCACGACAATCGTATCGGTACTGACAGGCATTCCGGTGCGCAAAGACATTGCTATGACCGGTGAAGTCACGCTGCGTGGACGTGTTTTGCCGATCGGCGGCTTGAAAGAAAAGTTGTTGGCGGCGCTGCGCGGCGGCGTGAAAACCGTGTTGATCCCGAAAGAGAATGAGAAGGATTTGGTCGAAATCCCTGACAATGTGAAGGCGTTTTTGACGATCATTCCCGTCGGCACGGTTGATGAGGTGATCGCCAATGCGCTGGTTGAAGCGCCGCAGCCGATCGCGTGGACAGATGCCGATGAAATCGCTGAGGAGCGTCGCATGCGCGGCGAAGCCGGTGGTGATTCGGATGGCGCCGGCGCGCGTGCGCATTGATCACATCGTTGCATGCGACGGATTTCACAGTCTCGGAGCGGCGGGGTGTAACGCGGGATGCAGCACCACGAAGCCGCTCCCTAGACTGTTGAATCTAAAGCCTCTTGCAGGTGATCATGGCGACCCGAAATCGCCGCGCCCCCGCGTTCGCCATGATCGCACGATGCTTTCGGCGCCAAAGCTTTTGACATTGGCGCACAAGGGCGGCCTTATCCGCCAAACTCAACAACCAGGGGGTTTGAGTCGCATGAACAAAGCCGAGTTGGTGGCCGCGGTCGCAGAAAAGACGGGTGAGCCCAAGACTAAAGTATCTGACACTGTGGATGCAGTGTTCGAGGTTATGACCGACGCCTTGAAGACGGGCGGTGACATCCGTGTGCCGAGCTTCGGTGTGTTCAAGGTCGTTAAGACGGCGGCGCGCAAGGCTCGCAATCCGCAGACCAACCAGGAAGTGGAAGTGCCGGCTGGCGTGAAGGCGCGCTTCACACCCGGAAAGGCGCTGAAGGACGCGCTCGAGCCGCCAAAGCCAGCCCCGGCGAAGGCCGCGAAGAAGTAATCCATCCCACACAGTTTGGATGGCGAAAGGCCGGTCGACGCGGGTCGGCCGCGCGTTTCGTGTGCGCGAGGCATGGGCGCGATCTTGGCGGTGGACATCCTCGTGTGGGCAGGTCACGGCGCGCGAGGCGAAACGCCACTGCACAAGGGCGACTGACCGTGGAGAGGGGGCGTGGAGCGAAGCTGCGGGCCGATGGACAAGAACTGGATATGAGGCGTTGTCGGGTGGCGCGCGTGCAGGAAGCCGCGACGCCCTCGTGACCAAGGCGGAACGGCGTCAATCCGGCGGCCGTGCCGTGAAGGATCGCGGTCTATCTCGGGAGAGCTCGCCGTGCGCCTGAACGGGCGACGGCGTCGAGCCGGAGCGAGACGTCAGCCGAGGTCATAGTCGTGGCAAGGGCGATCTTGGCCGCAGGACCGGGCGAGGTGACGCGTCAAAAGACGTGACGATGCGCAAGGAAAGGCCTCACACGCCCGCGCAAGCGGGGCGGGCCAGCCTTGGGCGGGGTGAAGCCCCGCATGGTCTGGCCAGCGACGAAGCCGAGCGCCCACGCCACGATCCAAACGACGCAGGCGAAGGACTGCCGCAAGCCGTCCTTCAGAGACAGACCCTGCAACGGGCCTGGAAGCGGGGCCGGGTCAATATAGGCGTTTTTGGCGTCGACGGTCTCGACATTGACACGACCGCCGATCGCCGGCAGTCCCACGGGCCGGGTATCCGCGACCAGAGCCTCGCAGGGACCGGCCCATGCCGGCGCGTCGGGTGATGATCCAAAAGCCAGACGATGGCGCGCTGATCTTGGCGCGCTGTCCCTTTCGTGAGCCTCACCGCCTCGAACCGCACGGTGCGAACCCGCATGCTGTGTGGCGGAGCAGGGGGGCGATCCTTGAGAGCGCCCTTTCTGCCGATGGTCGCGCTTTCGGGCGCTTAAGCGGCCTCGGCCAGCTTCTTCTTCAACGCGGTGCGGATTTTGGCGGCATCCTTGGACAGGCCGGTCGGGTCGACTTTGAGCAGGAAATTGTCCAGCCCGCCATTGTGATCAACGCTGCGCAGGGCGGCTGCGGTGATCTTCATTCGGAAGCTGCGGCCAAGCATTTCAGAGGCCAGTGTGACACTCACCAGGTTGGGGCGAAACTCGCGCTTGGTTTTGATGTTGGAGTGGCTGACCTTGTGGCCGATCTGGCGGTCGGTTCCGGTCAGTTCGCAGCGGCGAGACATGGTGAATGCGCCCTTAGGATGGAGGGTCTAAAACAGAAGCGCGGACGGTTATAGGAAGGCGGGCCGCTGGTCAAGGGTACGGCGCCCTCCCTTCAGGGCAATCGTTAGGTTAATGGCGAGGGCTGTGTTCTAAGGTGGGGGAGTCCGTTTCCGGTCGAAGCGTGATTCACTGGGGCGTTGCGTCAGTGAGGCCCCCATGTGCGGATCGGTTGGTTTTCTCGATCATTTCAGTGCGCTGGAGGATCCGCGCCAGTCCTGGCGGGTGGTCTATCCGTTACCCGAAGCGCTGCTTCTGCTCCTGTGCG
>JBIKVO010000413.1:0-3098 GCA_044356795.1 Caulobacterales bacterium | reverse complement strand
GCTCAAGCTTGGCGAACGCTGCACCTACATTTTTCCCAGGATCCCTGCACCGGCGTCAATATTCATTTGCGCCGATTGTCTTTTATCCAATGGTCACACTGGGTGCCGGTGGCCATGCGGATTTCGCACCGTGATGGTCGCGCGCCAATTCGATTTTTGAAAGATATGCAGCATCTCGAGCGCTGGTGTTTTGTGATAAATTTGCTTGGGCATTCTGATGCGCGGATTACTGAAGCCTGTGGCCTTGCGATTGCGCAAATTGATAAAGGAATCGATCCTTTCAAATACCGTACATTGGACCACCAGGAACGTACCGGCGCTTTGTACATTCCGAAGTCCTACAAGGAGCGCGCGCGCAATAATCTGTTGGCGCCGATGGAAGATGTGCAGCGCTTGGGCGCCCATGTGCGCTGGTTGGAGACGCTGCACTGGCCCGAGTCGTTGCCCCACGAGCCGACCGACGACACCAGCGTCGAGCACGTATTGCCGCGCAATCCCAGCGGTAAATGGACGCAAGACTTCCCGCCCGATAAAATTGCGATCTGCACGGATTTGATTGGGAATTTGTGTCTACTGCCGAAGGATTTGAATTGGGCGTTAGGCAATGCACAGCATGATGAGAAGCGTGCAGCTTATCTGACGCTGCCAGACGCACATCGGTCCGCCCGTGAAGTGGCGCAATCTGACATATGGAATCCAGTTATTGTCGAAGACCGCACAAAGATCTTGGCTGAAAAAGCGATTGCTGCGCTGAAAATTTGAAATTCTGGTGTTTATCCGGTTTGGGATTCGCGCATTCTCGACCCTCAGAACTTACCGCTCACAACAACACCTATGAAACGGCCATAGCTTCGCTGGCGCACGTCGCGCCGGCTGGGCGCGCCCGCGCGTGTGGGCGCGAAGAAATTGCGATTGCGCTCAAACTCGGTGTCGAGCAAATTAACCGCGTAAAGCCGCACCTTTGCTGGCAATGCGGTGGTTTCTACAAATGCCGAAAGGTCGGGACCTTCGGTGTAAATTTCACGCTCGTTCAAGCGGTAGATGTCTATTGGGCTGTTGGCCTCAATCTCCATGCCCCACGCCAGATTCGCATCGCGGATGTCTTGGCGCAATTCAAGATCAAGCTCCCAATCGACCAACCCCGACAGCGCCCGCTTGCGGCCCGTCACGGGGTCAGTCACCGAAGAGTGCGCCACGCGCGCCTCCGCTTCAATCAAGGCGCCCGGCAAGACCGCATCAATCGGCAAGGCCAAGGTCGCGCGCAGTTCGCCGAAATCGGCGTCGCCGATATTGGCAGGTGCATCAAACACGCCGGTGGGCGTCACGATCGGCGCGCGATCCACGACGTCTTCAATGCGCGATACCGCAGCCGCCAATGACACCGCGCCGTTCTCGCCCCAACGCCAATCCAGCGCGGCTTCCAATGTGATGCGCGCGTCCGGCGCCAAATCGGGATTGCCCGCCGCAACCCGGACATCCGCCAGATCGACGCTGGAGGAGAAATCCTCAAAATCCAATTGTCCCACATCGCGAAACAGCCGCACACGCCATTGATTTTTCGCGCCGAACCCCTGCGCAATCTGCAACGACGGCTTCCAATAAGACAAGGTGCGCGACGCATCCGCATCGCCCGATTGGCTGATGGTGGAGGTCTCCCATGCGAGGCTCGATTCGATCGACATTCGCGCCATCGGCGCCCATACCGCCCGTGCAAACGCTTCACCGCGATCTTCCTCGATGCGCACATTCGCGCTTGGCAGTGCGATGCGCGTCGGGCCGACGCCGGTGTCTTGAAATAGTTCGAGCCCCGCATCCAAAGCATTGAAAGCGATTTCGCCGCCGGTTTCGATCGACCATCCCTCTGCCGGCGCGAAACTGATGGTCGCCCGCGCGATGCTTTCCTGTTCGCGATTGCGCACGCGCTGTTTCACGCTTTCGTCAAAAATGCCAAGGGCGTCAAAATCGGTTGAGTCGTCGTCGTCGGCTTCCCAGCTGCGCCGATCAAGGCCGATCACTTTCAGCGTCGCACCGCCAAAGGTGCGCTCCCAATCGGCGCCGATTTCGCGATCGCGCGTGCGATAATTCAGCTTCAATGTGGTGCTGTTTGTGCGCGCGCCGGCGATCGAGAAACCGACGCTTTCCAACACGGTGCGAAAGTTCTCGCGCCCGCCTTCGGCATTGATGTTCAGCTTGCCGTCAAACAGGGGCGCGCTGAGTGTGGCATTGGCGCGCAACTCGCGGAATGTGCGCGGGGTGTCATCGCGGCGTGTGCCGGTTGCGGCGCCGGCGCCGTCGCTGAGAAACCGAATGCCCGACAGGGGGCGTTGCTCCATATAGCGATTGAGGCCGACGGAATAGTCCACCGCGGCCAGGCGACCAACGGTGGAGATTTGACCGCTTGCGGTGATGCGTTGGGAGCGCAGCGGCATTTCCAGAGTCAATTCATACAGGCCGGCAGTGGCGGCGTCGGCGTGTTGCCGGCGCACCACATTGATCACCTGGGATTGGCCGGCGGCTTCTGTCGATTGCGCGCCGCGGATCAGGTCAATCCGCGCGACCTGATCTGCGGGGATGCGCGCGAGAATGTCGGCAACGCCTTGGCTTTTGGCGCTGGGGCGTTCGCCGTCGATCAGCACATTGCCGCCCGTGCCGGAGAAGCCGCGCCGTTCGTCGCCGTCGTCGATGGCGAAGCCGGGCACGCGGCGCACCATGTCTAGGGCGGAGCGGGGGGCGAACTCGGCAAAGAAGGCGGGCGGATAGGCGACGATGTCGGCGCTGGCGGCAACGTTAGGCGGCGCGCCCTGATCTGCGTTGTTTTGGAGTGTGAGGGCTTTTGGATTTGGGGTGTTGGGCGTGTCTGCGCTGGCAAGGTCGGGCAAGCCAGCCGCCAGCGGCGCCAAAAGCGGGGCGAAAAAGCGGGCGAGCCGAAGCGGCCGCGCGGAGGGGGGCGTCGCGCGCATGAGAAAGGACCAGTTTATTGAGTGTCGATAAATCCGGGGCTCGATGTGCGCGTGACGGGGAGGGATGTCAAGGGGTTAGGCGGATTGGTCTGCGGCGGCGATTTCGTCGAGCCTGTCCGGCGACCATGCGAGATTGGC
>JBIKVO010000412.1:0-3100 GCA_044356795.1 Caulobacterales bacterium | reverse complement strand
GCAATCCGTTTCTCCATTCGCACCAATCCGCCCTCACGCTGAGGGAGAGGATATCGGCGCGCCGTCGCGACAAACCGCGCATGCCTATGGCCCCCGCCCTGTCGTTTCAGGAGGAGGTTACGGCGCACAGCCAACGCAGCAGGCGCATGCGGGCGCGGCTAAGAGCTAACGGGATCGGACTTTTGCGCACCGTCTTCAAGCGCATGTGGCGGCCGCTTCACCCGCGCGCAAATCATCTCGCGCCATATCATCACGGGTCCAGTCAGGGGTCCAATCATCAGGGGGGCCAGTCAAGTGTCACGCCGCGATCCTGGATTGTCGGTGCGGTCGGTCGGATTGGGGGGCTGTTATCGGCCTTCGCCCGTGTCGGCTTCGCCTTGGCGGCCTTGCAGCAGCGCAAACACCCGCACCGCCGAGGCCAGCGGCCGGGCGCTGGCGGCGGCGGCGCGGGCGCTGTCAATCGCGGCGACGAGGGCGGCCAGCGTCACCCCGCGCGCCGCAGCGATCGCCTCCAGCGCGGCCCAGAATTCCGGCTCCAAGGCCATCGACGTCTTGTGGCCGGCGATCGCGATCGACCGTTTCTGCAGGCCGTACTGGGGCGGCGGCGTGTTCATCTGGGCGTCGACCTGGGCGGCTGGCGTGGCGGGAGAGGGGGGGTGCGTCATCTGAAACCTGTGCTTGACGCCGTCGGTGACGCTGCACAAGAGGGTCGGGGCAAGGATCAAGGGTTTCCAGGCGCGCCCGCGCGCCGCAAACCTCGTGATGAGGGGATGACGAAGGACCCGCATCGATGATGGCCAAGGGCGATCCACTCCGCAGCGCTGCCCCCCGGCCGGCGCGCCGTCATGGCGCTGCGCGGCGTCGGCGCACGGATGTCTTGATTGCGCAGATCGTGATGGGCGTGGCGGCGGCCGCCTCCATCGGCGCGATCACCATTGCCGTTCTTGCCCCCACCCTCACCGAGCGCGCCCTGGAAGAGGCCCGCAAGGCCGGTCCGCAAGCGACCGCGTCCAGCGGCGCGGGTCTGGATCATGCGGTGGCGGACCAGCGCATACGCGACATGCAGCGCGAAGTGGCGGCCGCGTTGGAGCAGGTTGCGATCGCCGCCGCGCGGGCGCGCACTGCCGCCGATGAGGGGCGCGCGGTGCTGCGCGAGGCGCAGGCGCTGATTGCGGGGCCGGTGGATGGCGTGGTGCAAACGCGCACGCCGGAGGGCGATGTGTTCCAGGGGCAGGCGGAAAACGGCCGGCCGCAGGGCTATGGTTTGGTGTGGCGCGGGGCCGGGGGCGTGTTCGCCAGCTTCTTCATCGATGGCGAGAGCCGCGGGGCGGCCGCCTTCTGCGCCCAGCCCGATTGCCGCGGCGCGGTTTATTTCGGTGATTATCGGCACAATCAGCCCACCGGCTTTGGCGAGGGCGTGGCCGATGGCGGAACCTATCGCGGCGAGTTCAAGGACGGCCTGCCGGATGGCTATGGCGAATATGCCTATCCCGGCGGGGCGATTTATCGCGGTGGGTTTGTCGCGGGGCAGCGCCAGGGCTTTGGGGTGCTGACGCAGCCCGACAAAAGCATCCAGGCCGGCTATTGGATCGCCAATCAACTGCGCATCCCCGCGGAAATCCCTCCGCCTGAGGCGGCCCCGGAAACGCCGGGCAATGCGCCGCCGGGTTAAGCGCGGCGTCCACCTTGCCCGCCTGCATCCCGGCGCGTTAGGAACGGCGTCTGATTCACCCGCGCGAGAGTCCGATGCCTGCCAATGTCTATCCGGCTGAACCGTTCTTCAATCTCGTGGTGATGCTGATCAATGCGTTTCTGTTCGTCCTGCTGATCAATATCGTGCTCAGTTGGCTGATCAATTTCGATGTGCTCGACCGTCGCAATGCACTGGTGCAGCAGATTTATCGTGGGACCGGCGCCTTGACCGAGCCGGTCTTGCGCCCGATCCGGCGGATGCTGCCGGCGCTGGGGGGGATGGATCTGTCGCCGATGGTGCTGGGGATCTCGTTGATCTTCCTGATTCAGCTGTGCGCGATGCTGTTGGCGGGGGCAGGGTTGCTGCCGCCCTATCGGTGAGCCCGGCGATGGGCGCGGCGATCATCGACGGCAAGGCCATTGCCCGGTCCGTGCGGGACACGGTTGCGGCGGCGGCGGCGCGGTTGTCGGCGGCGCCCCAGCTGGCGGTGGTGCTGGTGGGCGACGACCCCGCGAGCGCTGTTTATGTGCGCAACAAGGAGCGCGAGACGGCGGCGGCGGGGATGCGCTCGCTGCATGTGCACATGGAAGCCGGCGTCCGCGAGGCCGATGTGGCGGCGGCGGTGGCCGGGTTAAGCGCCGATCCCGAGGTCGACGGCATCCTGGTGCAGCTGCCGCTGCCGGACCATATCCGCGCCGAGGCGGTGCTGGCGGCGCTGGATCCGGCCAAGGATGTGGATGGCTTGACCGATGTGAACGCGGGGCGCTTGGCGCTGGGCAAGTCGGGTCTGCGGCCGTGCACGCCGGCGGGGTGTGTGATCCTGGCTAAAAGCGTGGGTCAGCCGCTGAAGGGCCGTCATGTGGTGGTCATCGGCCGCTCGATCCTGGTGGGCAAGCCGGCGGCGCTGCTGTTTCTGGCGGAGGACTGCACGGTGACGATCGCGCATTCCCGCACGGTGGATTTGCCGGGCGTGTGCCGGACGGCGGATATTCTGGTGCCGGCGGTGGGGCGGGCGGAGATGGTGCGCGGCGATTGGATCAAGCCCGGCGCGATCGTGCTGGATGTGGGGATCAACCGGGTGCTGCGCGCCGATGGCGCCAGCCAGCTGGTGGGTGATGTGGCGTTTGCCGAGGCCGCCGCCGTCGCCGGCGCGATCACGCCTGTACCGGGCGGGGTTGGCCCGATGACCATCGCCTGCCTGCTGCGCAACACGGTGATCGCGGCGTGCGCGCGGCGCGGCTATCCTGCGCCGTTCGCGGACGAATAATCGACGGATAATCGACGAATAATCGACGGATAATCGATCGGTAATCGACGGGTAATCAGGGAGAGCGAGCCGCCGCGGTCTTCCTGCGTTTAAGGCCGGTATGTTCGCGTTCGGTGAAGCGCGAGATCCAGGCTTTCAGG
>JBIKVO010000411.1:0-3110 GCA_044356795.1 Caulobacterales bacterium | reverse complement strand
GGCGATCGGCGTACCGAAGATGCCGGCGGAATTGGCCGACACAAGATAGGCGATGTTCTCAGCGGCGCGCGCCATTTTTCCAATGTGCTTGGGCGTCAAAGTGGGCGCGCCAACTTCGCTGGTTGGGTGAAGGAGAATTTCTGCGCCCTTGAACACGGTCATGCGCGCAATTTCAGGATATAGAATCTCTTCGCTGGCGATCGTTCCTAAAACGCCAATCTCTGTGTCCGCGACGGGGAAGACCGCGTCCTCGCCATAGGCGTCCAGATAGCGATCCCAGACATCAAACGGCGATGGTGTGTAAAGCGAAATGATCCGCCGATAGCGTAAAACCACATTGCCGTTTGGTGCGTAAATAACATTGGCCTGAAAATACAAACCAGGAAATTTGGGATCATTTTCATAATGATTTGAGCACAGAAAAATACTGCGATCCTGCGCCACCTTTGCAAGGGCTGTTTCCTCCGGACCGCCAATGTCGATGGCGGCTTTATCTTGCCATTGTTCCCGTTTTTCGCTGAGTGGAAAGCCGGTCATCCAGTACTCAGGCAAGACGACCAGCTTCAGGGGATAGCCATTAAAACCGGCGAGAAACCCTTTTGCAGCACCGATTTGGTCCGACACGCGGGCAATGGCGGCCATCATGCGCGCGCGCGCGAGATCGCGCGTGTGATCCTGATTTACGGCATCGCAGCGCACCTGCAACGCCAGTGCAGAATATCGTTCCAGAGGCGTGCTTGCTTGAGCGGTCATAGTAAACAGGGCTCCCAGTGCGAGGCCAGACATGAAAAGATCACGGCGTGTCATATCAATTCCCCCAGGCGCCGCAGAAGCGTACCGTTCGGGTCAATCACGGCAAACATGCGCAACCCGTCAGCGATGGGCCAAGGCGGCCCCTGCAGGCGCGGGATGCTTTGTTCAGGCAAGCCCAGAGTCCGCCATTGCGTGTCCCATTGTGCGTAAAGCGCGTCGAGGTCCGCCACCCGCACGCATGCCGAGAAGGACGACTGAGCGGAGTCCAGATCAGGAAACGGGAAGAATTCCAATTCCATGGGGCCGCGCGTCATGATCAACCAGTCGTTGTCTTGGTGCTCAACTTGAAATCCAGGTGCGGTATAAAACCCGATCGTCTCTTCAGCATCGATAAACGGCACATTGGCGACGATCCGATCAGTCATGCTGATTGGCCTTCGTCAAGCGCCTGCAAAACTTTTTTGGGGGCCATTTTTTTGGGGGCCATAAGGCGCCGGCTTCGAATAAGATTGGCTTTCGCCCGTGCCTGATTAAAATTATCGGGCTGCGTTAAGGCAAGCGGATGGTTCTTATGATGCGGATGAAGAAAGCCGTAATCGGCCGCCGTTTTCAGAAAAAATTCGCGCTCTTTGATAGAGACCTTGAACACAGGCGCGGTGCAGTGCTGGCTCCACCAGCACCACAGTTTGGCGTGCGCCTTGAGGCATGGATTGCCCCAGCTGGCGGCCTCTACAAGATGGGGAAGTTGCAAATTCACTGCCATTGCCTTCAGTTTTGGCCATGTCATCGTTGAGGTAGCTTTTGTCATGCCGCAGCGTCCGCGATTGCGCTTGCCCCTGCGCTCCACACGTCGGTGTCGGCTCCAAGGGTGCGCAATATTTCGCGTAACGCCCAGATGCGGAACGGCTGACCGGCGACATAAGGCGTAAGCGTGAAGGACAAAAGCTGACCGCCGAAGCGGGCATGCTCAGACTTGAGTAGAGCGGCGGCGGCAAGCACTTGATCTCGCCATTCTATTTCGGTTTGCCGTTGATCCAGAAGCAGTTTGCGATCTTCAAGCTCGCTCATGAGGGGCGTCGCGGAGATGGCGCCGTGGTTGGTGCGCATGGCCCAGGGTGTGCTATCGCTCTCCCAGTCGAGGCACACATCAAAGCCGGCGGTGCGGATCAGATCGAGCGTGGCGAACGACTGCTGCCGGGCCGGGCTCATCCAGGCGCGCGGGTGCAGGCCAGCCATGTCAAATGCGCTGCGCGTGTCGATGATCCATCGCTTCTCGGTTTCTGCATCAAGGCCGCCCCAATGAATTGAGTCTGTGTCCCAGCCATAGGCGGCGATCTCGTGCTCGTCTGCGATGATGGCGCCGATCAGCGGTTTGATGCGCTCGATCAGGCGCGCATTAATGGCAAATGTGGCCGTAAGGCCAGCCGCCTTTATCTCCTTTAAAAGGCGAAATACGCCAACCCGGTTGCCATAATCGCGCGTTGTATAATGGCGCAGGTCTGGATAGGCGGTTTGCATAGCGCCGGGATGGTTGAACGGTTTACCGCTTGGATTGAGCATGTGGAATTCAAGTGGCACAACAATCATCAGCGCGAGCGCTTTACCGTTTGGCCACGCCACTTTTGGACGATTGATTGACGGCCGCCAGGGATAGCGGTCTTGATCCATCCCGTACCGACGGTGCGGGTAAGAGAGATAGTCGGGTGGCAGGGTCATTGCCGTTCAGCGCTCCACGCTATCAGAAAGTCTCGTCCCTCAGACAATGTTTGCCCCTCAGTCACGCAGTTTCCACTCAATTGCCCAGAATAAGAGTAAAAACCGGACTGATCCGCCGTCACGCCCGCGAACACAACTGCGCCATTGCGACGTGTAATCCGCCCTTCCTGGATTAAGGCGCCATAGAACGAGCCTTGAGGCGCATCGCCATTCATCGCTGTGATCACCATCGCTGCGCTTCTCGTCGGGGCTTGGGGGGCAAGGTAAAGCGACACCGCCCAGGTTCCAGCCAAGCCAGCCGCACTCGGCGCAGGGGCGGGGGTGAGGGCCGGGTTCGTCACGCATGAAGCCAGCCCAAGAAGTGCGCCGATGGCAAACAATGTCATGGGTTAAATCCCGTTCCGCCAGTGGCCAATCCGCGCTTGGCGATATTGTCGTGCGTCTGATCCCAATAATGCTCGCGGTAATGCGCCGCGATATCGACGGCGCGCGTTATCCACACATCGTCCGCATGCGCGGCGATATGGGCAAGCGCGCTTTCAAACGCCTTGATGCGATGGGGTTGCGAGACGAGATAGGCGTGGAGGGGAATGCACATGACGGTTCCAGTGGTTTCGCCCTCTTCGAGCAATTGATCGAAA
>JBIKVO010000061.1:0-11235 GCA_044356795.1 Caulobacterales bacterium | reverse complement strand
ATCGCTTGGCGCTGCGGATGCGCGCATTTTCCGATCTTTCCGATGCGATCAATACGCAGTTCAAATATCTGGCCGATCCATCGGATTTCCCCAACGCCGTGACGTTCCTGCTGGTTGAAGCGCTGGCGCAAATCGGCTTCCGCAACGCAGACGACATTCGCCCCTGTGCGGTGCGCTATCTGCGCAACCAGATGGAAACGCCGGATTATGAGGATGCGCCCAGCGGCGATGAACCAATGGATAATGCGTGAGGCGGTCATGTTTGTGTTGAGCGCTGCAGGCCCCCTGGAGGCCATTCGCGCGGCAGCCGATGCGTTTGATGAGTTGGCGGATAATCCCGCTGATGCGGTGAGCTGGTTTGAAGAATCGCCGGGCCGCTTTCGGCTTGAGCTTTACGTCGAGGACGAAGACGCCGTCGCCGCCGCCCAAGAGGTGATTGCCGCCGCCTCGCCCGGGCTTGGCGTGCAGGCGGCGCCGGTGAAAGACGCCGATTGGGTAGCGATCGCGTTGGACGGCCTGCCCGCCGTCACCGCGGGGCGTTTTACCGTCGCTGGCGCGCACGCATTGCGCGCGCGCCATGACGGCGGCGTCAAGGTATGGATCGAAGCGAGCGAGGCCTTCGGCACCGGCCATCACGGCACCACCTTTGGCTGCTTGCAGGCGTTGGAGCGGATCGTTCGGGCGCGTCGCGTGCGGCGGGTGTTGGATGTCGGCGGCGGGTCTGGCGTGTTGGCGATTGCGGCCGGCAAGTGCGGCGCCCGTGGCCAGGCGATTGAAATCGATCCCCGCGCGAGCGCCATCGCACATGTCAATATGCGGCAAAACAAGATCGGCGCACACATCACTGCGCGTGTCGGCGACGGCGCCAAGATGCATGGCCGCGGCTATGATGTGGTGTTTGCAAATATCCTGATGCGCCCGCTCATCAAGCTGGCGCCGCGCCTGATCGACGCCACCGCACGCGGTGGTGACTTGATCTTGTCGGGCCTCACGGCGGATCAGGAACCGCGCGTGCGCGCCGCCTACGAAAACCGCGGGATGCTGCTGCAAAGGCGCACCCGCCGCGAAACCTGGGCGACGCTGCACTATCGCCGGCCCGGCGGCGGGTAGCGCGCTTCACCCGTCGCCGGCCAGCGTTGCTTTCACGCGCTGCATGAACAGCCACACAACGCCGATCGTAGGGATCGCGAGCACGGCCACGGCAATGTTGGGATCAATCGGCGCGCCGGCCTCTTTGATCCCCTTGAACACATAACCGAGAATTCCGAGCACATAATAACTCAACGCCACCACCGAGAGCCCCTCGACGGTTTGCTGCAGGCGCAATTGTGTGCGGGCGCGGGTATTCATCGATTCCAACAGGCTGGCGTTTTGTTCTTCCGCCGTCACCTGCACGCGCGTGGCCAGCAGGCGTGTGGCGCGGGAAATGCGCTCCAACAGCGCTTCCTGGCGCGTCAGCACCGCATCGCAGGTGCGCATCGCCGGCGCCAGACGCCTGCCCACAAACGCCCCCAAAGTCGGCCGGTCGGGCACCGCTTTTTCCGCCAGCGCCTCAATGCGTTCGCCGACAAGGCGGTGGTACGCGGCGGACGCAGCGAAGCGATAATTGGTGGCGTTGGCGAGCGCTTCGGCGCGCGCGGATAGGCTGGTCAATCGGTCCAGCACTTCGCGGTCTGCGGCGGCGCTGGCTGCGGCCTGAAAGCGCTCCATTGCGCTGCCCAGCTCTGCTTCCAGATTCGACAGGGACTCGCGGGTTTCAAGGGCCGTTGGAAAGCCGAGCAGCGCCGACATGCGATAGGTATTGATCTCAAACAGCGCCTGCAACAATCGTCCGGTTACGGACGGATTACCTTCGCCGCTCACCCCCACCAAGATGCGTTCAAACCCATCGCCATGAATGCGAAAATCGCTGGCCAGCCAAATCTGGCCCTCCGCAGCGCGGCTTGCGGAATACCCATCCTGGCCAAACGCAAAGCGGGCCGCGTCGTCCATCGGATCATCGCTTTCGCGCACCTCAGCATGCATGCCAATCAACAATTCGCCCGGGATGCCGATCAACCAATCATCGGGCAGGCTATCGGGCGCCACGCTGTCGAACGGGGCCCGCGTCGGATCAAGCGGCCGCATCACCGTATAGGTGACCAATTCGGTGTGCCGCTCCCAACGCAGGCGGCAATTTCCCAGATCGGCGGCGTGGAACGAGGCCCCGGGCGCCGGGCCAGACACCCCGCGCCGCACGCACAGATCATTGAGATAATTGCGCGCCTGTTCAGCGCCCCCCTCGCCGACCTTCATCACCAGACGCGAGACTGAAGCAGGCGCAGCGACCGGCTCGGACGGGCGGGCGTGCAATTCGCGCACAAGCCGCTCGCGCGCGGGGTAAGCCGGGGGATATTTGGACGACGACATGACCCAGCGTTATCGCATTTATGATCCGCCGTGAGCGATTTCCGGGTGCGACCTTTTTGCAAGCCCCCGTTTGAAATCCATGGCCTGGACGCAGGGATTGCGGTTGGTTGGACGACGTCGCGCTTTGACTTATGCGTCTGCCGGTGCGCCGACTGCATCGCGCATCAGTTCGGCCAGGGCGTCAAACATCGCGTCAAGGTCCATCGGCGAGGCCTTGGCGCCGCCCAGCAATTGCTGATGGATCACCGCCAGCAACATCGGCGCAAACATCATCAAGGCCGCAGCACGGGCCTTCGCGGAGCCGGCCTCAACCTTCAGATGCGGCGCCAAACGCAGTTCCAACGCCTTCAAAGAGGGCTCAAGCAGAAGCTGCAAATAGGCCTCGCCCACCTTCTCATCCGCCACCCCTTCTACCAGGCCAAAACAGTGCGCGCGGCCAAAACCGCCGCTCGCCACGCCGAGGCGGGAAAGATCGATATAGGCATCGACCGCAGCGGCCGGGCCAGTCGTGGGGGTGGCCACGGCCTCGATCAGCGGCTGGGCCTGTTCGCCCAAGAGGCCAAGGATCGCCTGCGCCACGCCGTCCCTGTCGCCGAAATAGTGGCGCAAGGTGGGTTCTGCCACGCCGCCGGCCTGGGCAAGCTGGCGGAAGCTGGGGCGCGTGAGATCAGAACGCAGCACGAATTCCGTCAGATCGCGGATCAGGCGATCGCGCTTCTCATCATAATCGGGGTTTCGGCGGCCGAGCGGACGCGGCATGGTCGCTCCTTCTCCATGAAAAAACATAAACCGCGTCTCGCATGCACGTAAAGCGCTTGTAAACCGGATTCCAGACACGCAGCCTGTCGCCCGCCCTTCAACACCGAGCCGCCCGCGCCGATAAGGACCCCCGCATGACCGCCCCGCGCACCGCCGCCGAAGCCCTGGTTGAAAGCCTTGCCGCCCAAGGCGTGGAGCGGGTTTTCTGCGTCCCAGGCGAGAGTTATCTGGCGGTATTGGACGCCCTGGGCCGGCATGGCGGGATCGACGTGATCGCCTGTCGACATGAGGCGGGCGCTGCAAATATGGCCGAAGCGCATGCCAAATTCACGGGCGCACCGGGGGTGTGCATGGTCACGCGCGGGCCTGGGGCGACACATGCCAGCATCGGCCTGCATACCGCGCGCCAGGATTCAACGCCGCTGATCCTGTTTATCGGTCAGGTCGCGCAGGCCGATCGCGGCCGCGAGGCGTTCCAGGAGATCGACTATCGCGCCTTTTTCGGCCCAATCACGAAATGGACCGACGAAATCGATGATCCCGCCCGGATGGACGAGTTCGTGTCCCGCGCTTTTGCGGTCGCCCAAGCGGGGCGGATGGGCCCGGTCGCGCTGGCGCTGCCGGAGGATGTGCTGCGAGCGCCAAGCCCCGCCGGGCCGACCCGGCACGCGCCGCTGGCGCCCATGGGCCTGGCCGATGACGTGGTGACGCAAATCCTGACGCACTTCATGGATGCCGAGCGCCCACTTCTGGTGTTGGGCGGGTCAGGCTGGCGCGACGAGGGATATGCCGCCATCGCCCGCTTCGCGGCCATGAATGACCTGCCGACCGTGTTGTCGTTCCGGCGTAAAGACATCCTCGACAATGACGCTCCAACCTATGTTGGCGATCTTGGCCTTGGCCCCAATCCAACATTGATTGCACGGGTAAAGGCGGCCGATCTGATCGTATGCATCGGCGCGCGGCTGGGGGAGAATCCCACCCAAGGCTACACACTGTTTTCGCGCGCAGAGACCGCCGCGAAACTCATCCATATCCATCCAGACCCGGAAGAGTTGAACCGCGTCTGGCCGACGCGATTGGCGGCGGTGAGTGATGTCAATGGCGCCGCCTTGGCGTTATCGGGCCATGCGGTTGCTGGAAGTTGGGGCGCGTGGCGCAAAGCGGCGCGCGAAGAGTATGAGGCCTGGACGCAGCCGATCCCGGTCACGGGAACGGTGAATATGAGCGCGTTGGTCGCGCACTTGAACGAGGCGCTGCCGAGGGACGCGATCATCACCAATGGCGCCGGCAATTACGCCGCCTGGCTGCATCGCTTTATTCGCCATCGCGCTCCGAAAACGCAATTGGCCCCAACCAGCGGCGCGATGGGCTATGGCGTGCCTGCGGGGATCGCCGCCAAGCTGGCTGCGCCCGAACGCACGGTGGTGACGCTCGCCGGCGACGGCTGTTTCTTGATGACTGGCCAGGAATTGGCCACCGCGGTGCAATACAAGGCCAATGTCGTGATTGTGGTGGTGGACAATGGCAGCTACGGCACCATCCGCATGCACCAGTAGCGCGACTATCCCGGCCGTGCCGTCGCCACTGACTTGCGCAATCCGGATTTTGTCGCCTACGCTGAAGCGTTTGGCGCCTTTGGCGTGCGCGTGACCCGCACCGAAGATTTCCCCGCAGCCCTCGCCGCGGCGCGCGCGGCCGGCAAACCGGCGCTGATCCATGTCATTACCGCGTTGGAAGACATCGCCCCCGGCCGCACAATCACCGCACTCCGGGGCGGTTGATCCAGCGCGGCAGGCAATCGCGTATAACAGACATGTTTGTTCGTTTGCTCGCCGCGTGTGCGGCCCTGTTGCTGATCGGGAGCGCCGCCTTGGCCGCCGAAGAACCACCCCACCGGGTCGAGATCGCCGACGGCGCCTTTCAGGTGCGCGTCTATGCGCCAATGATTATCGCAGAAACCACAGCGCCGGGCCCGCGCGAACGCGCCGCCGGGCGCGGCTTCGATCGACTGGCCGGCTATATTTTCGGCGCCAACCAGGAGCGGGCGAAAATCGCCATGACCGCGCCCGTCGTGCAGGCAGAAACCAACGACGCCTGGCGCATTCAATTCGTGATGCCGAAGGACTGGTCGATGGCGACCTTGCCGGCGCCAAATGATGCCGCCGTGCGCCTGCAACCGACCGCCGAACAACGCCTGGCGGTGGTGCGCTTTTCGGGATCGACGCCGCCGGCCGTGCTGGAGCGGGAAACCATTCGCTTGCGCGCCTGGATCGCCGAACGCGGTCTGACGGAAGCCGGCCCGCCGCGCTTTGCCTTTTACGATCCGCCCTGGATTATTCCCGCCTTCAAGCGCAACGAAGTGATGATCCCGGTGACTTGATGCCGGCTTGAACGCACAGCCAAGGCGCGCCACAAAAGCAGATGTCCCGCGCGGTTGATCCCAAGCGCACCCGCAAGGCGATGCGCGCCGTCAAAAAGCTCGCGGAGGCTGCCCCCGCCGAGGCCTTTTCCGGCTGGGAAACGGAGTTTCTGTCCGACCTCGGCCAGCGGCTGGAAACCTATGGCTCGGCCTTCCGCTATGGAGCCAAGGGCGATCTGGAAGACGCACTGTCCCGGCTGCAGCACGCCAAGCTGAAGGAGATCGCGGCAAAGGCCAAAGGCAAGGCGCGCAAGCCCATGGGATGGAAGCGCAAGGCCCCGGCAAAGCCGCCCGAAGACGACGCTTGAACTGTGCCGGCGCCGCGACCCGCCGTCGCGGAAGCTGGACTTATCGTCCTGTTCCAGCCACATCCCCCGCCATGGACGATATGAAACCCACGATGAGCGCCCTGGCCCGCCACGGCGTGGCCTTCGCGGCCAAAGCGCCGCAAGACTGCCAAAGCATGATCGAGGTGCGCCAAGGCGTCGATGAGATTGACGCGCTGCTGGCGGCGATTATGGCGCGCCGCCAAGGCTACATGGACGCAGCCGCTCGCATCAAGCCTAGCCGCACGGCGGTGCGTGATGAAGCGCGCATCCAACAGGTGCTGGATAATGTGCGCGGCCACGCGGAGGCGACAGGCCTATCGTGGGCGATAGCCGAGCCGGTCTGGCGCACCATGATCGAACGCTGTATCGCGCACGAATTCGACGTCTATGACCGGATCAAACCCGGCTGAACATGGCCTTTCGCGCACGCACGCCCTTAGGCAGCGCTTGCAGCCTTTGGCTGCGGCCGCGTAAAGACCCATGTATCGGCGTCGCTGGCAGCCTTATCCAGGCGGTAACCGCCTGCCGAAAAGTGCTTTAGCCCCGCTTCATCGCTGATCCGCTGCTCGATCGCAAAACGCGCCATCATGCCGCGCGCGCGTTTGACGAACATGAACACGCTGCGCGCCTTGCCATCCTTCACATCGAGAAATTTCGGCGTGATCACCCGCCCCTTCAGGGCTTTGCGATCCACCGCGCTGAAATACTCGTCCGACGCAAGATTAAGGATCAGATCGCCAGCGGCCTCGGCGTTGAGCGCTTTGGCGATTTTGGCGCCCCAATAATCGTATAAGTCTTCGCCGCGTTCAGTGGCGAGCTTGGTTCCCATCTCCAGGCGGTATGGCTCCATCGCGTCGAGCGGCCGCAGCACACCATAAAGGCCCGATAAGATGCGCAGATGCCGCTGGGCGAAGGCAAGATCATCAGCGCTCAAGGTTTTGGCCGAAAGCCCTTGATACACATCCCCATTGAAGGCCAGCACGGCGTGCTTTGCGGCCTCGCGGCTAACCTTGCCGCCGAACGCCTGGAAGCGCGCGCGGTTCAAATCCGCCAGCTTATCGGACACATCCATCAAGCGTTTGAGATCAGCGGAGGATAAACTTTTGGCGACTTTCGCCAACGCGGCCGCATCCTTGGCGAGCGCAGGGGCCGTCATGGGCAGGCCGTCGGGCGGCGGCGACCAATCGAGGTTTTTGGCGGGCGAAAGCAGAATCAGCATGTCCCGAAGGTTGGGCGCAGACGTCCGCTTGGCAAGGGCGTCCGCGTGCTTCACCCATCGAGACGGATGCTCTCCTGCGCGATGGCGCGCGCAGCCGCTGGGCGCGCAGCGATCCGTTCTGCGTGGGCGACGAGGTTGGGATAGCCGCCCATCTCGATACCAATGCGCACGGCCCAGCGGCGAAACACCAGCGGATACAAATCTGCGATCGAGAATGCGTCCATGATGGTGTCGCGACCGGCAAGGCGTGCATCGATATCGGCCAGATGCGCCGTCACCGACACCATGCCCGTGGCGCGAATCGCAGCATGCGCGCTGTCGTCGCTGGAGAAGCGCGCCTGGCGAAAGACGCTGGCGAAAGACGCTGGCGAAAGACGCTGGCGAAAGACGCTGGCGAACGCCATGCCATGCACCGTGCCGGCGCACCATAACACAAACGAAATTGCCTGCGCACGCTGCCAGGGATCGCGCGGCAAGAGGCCCGTCTGCGGCGCCAAATCCGCCAGATACAGAAGAATAGCCGGCTTTCCGTGAGCACGCCGTGCAATGTCGCCAGAGCCGGAACCCGTCCTTTGGGATTGATCGCGAGATAGTCTGGCTTTCTTTGATCGCCGGCGACGAGATCAAGTTTTTGAGCCGCATACGGCGCACCAGTCTCTTCCAGCGCAATATGGGACGCCAGCGAGCACGCACCCGGCGCGTACAACACTGTCATCATCGCCAAAATCGGTGTGAACATTCCTCAAGGCGCTCGCCCAGCACGTCCATCACCGCGCCGCATCCACAGCCATGGAGGGTTTCAGATCGAGCATCGGCGCAGCCGCCATCTCCGCGCTGTCGGGGAAGAAACATGTCACCGTCGCACCTTCGCCCGGCCGGCTGGTGAGCTTCACCCAACCGCCATGCATTTCCACAAACGATCGCACTAACGCCAGGCCAAGGCCCGCGCCCTGACCCTGCCCGGACACAAAATTATCAAACGCGGCGGCCTGCGTTTCCGGCGACATGCCGGCGCCCGTGTCGGTGACAAAAATCCGCACGCCAGCACCGCTGCGCACCGCGCCCAATATGATCTGATCGCCATGCTTGGTGTGGCGCTGCGCATTCGACACCAGGTTGAACAATATCTGGCGCAAGCGCTTTTCATCGGCGTGGAGTGCGCCAATTTTTGGATCACACTCGACCGTGATTTTGGCTTCTGTATCCTGTGCGCTGGTGGCGGAGTGGGCGGCAGCGTCTTGCAGCAGCCCATACAGCGCCACATCACTGCGTTGCAGATCCACTTTGCCCGCTTCAATCATCGCAAGATCAAGGATATTGTCAATCAACGCCCCCAGATCGCCCGCCGCACGCACGACGAGATCAATCTGCTCCTGCTGGCGATCATTCAGCGGGCCGTGCAACTGGCGTTGAAGAACCTGTGCAAACCCCTGAATGGTTTGCAGCGGATCACGCAGCTGCACAGACACATTCTGCACGAATTCAGTTTTCAAGCGATCGGCCGCTTCCATGGCTTCGGCGCGTTCGTGCAGCGCCTGCTGTACGCGGCGGCTGGCGGTGACATCAAGGAACGACACCAAGGTGGCGCCGTCGGGTAAAGGCCGCGTCAAGGAATTGATCAGCGTGTTGTCGGATCGGGTGAATTCCTCACGATGCTCCACCCGGGCGGCCGGCGTGGGATCAGTGATCCGCGCGCGGATCTGGCCCCACACACCCATGTCATGGAACAGCGGTTCGCACAGCTCCACCACGCGATCGAAATTCACATCACCATCAAGATCCGCCGCATCCAGGCGCCACATCTCGCGGAAGGCTGCATTGTGCAGCTTCAGGCGCCCATCAAGACCAAAGACCGCCACGCCTTCATGCAGCTTGTCGAGCGCGGCTTTCTGCACCTGCACCTGATTGTTGTACTGGCTGCGCAGTGAGGTTTCTTTCGTCACATCCGAAAATATCAGCAACAAGCCGCCTTCGGGGTGGCGCTGGCGCGCGATGCGGATCGTGCGTTCATCCGGCAAGCGCCAGACATTCTCCGGCAATGACGATAAATCCTGGTGCAGCGACAATTCATGCGCGCGCCATTCGGCGTAGTTTGCGTGCCCCGGAAGGCGGCGCTTTTCTTTCAAGAAATCGAGCCACGCGGCATGTGTCGGACGATCCGCAAGGAACGTCACATCCAGCCCCCACATTTCTGCAAACGCGTTATTGTAGAACGACAAACGCTTGTCGGAGCCAAACACCGCAACACCTTCAGCAAGGTGATTGAGGGTTTCATTCTGGGCCGCCATGCCGCGCGCAAGGGCCGCCTTTGCATCTTCCACTTCGGTGACGTCAAACGCCATGCCGCCGACACCGCCCGCAACCGGGAACACCAGCATCCGGAGCGCGCGCCGCTCGCCGCGAATGACCGCATGGCGCACCTCTTCTTGCGCCTCGCCGCTGTCGATGGCGCGCCGGGCCTGATCCAAAGTGGCTGCATCAATCATCGCATTGCGCGCAATCGCAGCATCAAGAGTGCGGCTTTCCAAGGCGTCGACATAGGCCGCATTCGCCCATTCAAGCTTCAAGCCGCCCGATACGCGCCACGCCAGGAACGGCGCCTGCGACAGCATTTCCAAGAACGCCGCCGGATCGCGGGCGATCAGTTGGCGCGCTTCGGCAAGGCGGCCCTTGGCGCCTTCTTCCTCAACGCCTTTGACGCTTTCATCGACAATCCACAACACGGCGCGCGCACCAGCGGTGCGGCCGTCCACAACGACATACACGCCGCTGGCGGTGGAAATCGTCAGGGAGAACGGGGCCCCATCGCGGCGCAGCCGCGACAGCAGCGGCGCAAGCCGGCCCGCAGCGCCCGCGGCGTCCTTGCCCTCAAAGCCGGCCAAGCCCTGGAGAATGCGCACCGCCGGATCGGCCGCCAAAGAGGCGTCCGAAAAGCGCAACAGGCTGGCCAGCGCCAGCGGCGATCCATACAACTTTGGCGCGCCCCAATCGGTCCCCGCGCCGGACGGTCTGTCCTGCGGCTCCGGCTCATCGAGATCCCAGATCAGCACCACGCCCGGATAGGCGCCAAAGATCGAATCCGCCCGCGCCAGCCGGTTCTCCAACCCGCCGATCCGCTCCTTCGATTGCGCAATCAAGCCGCGCGCGCCATCGGTCACGCGCATCGCCCACAGCAAGGCCGCAATGGCGGCGGCGCCGGACGCGGCGGCGACAAAAATCGGTGCAAGCCCCAAATCCACGTTCGGCCCCTCTTTCCGGCCCCGACACCGCGCGAATCGCCGACAGGCCGTCAGGATCGCTGATCCCTGGCGCCAGGGAAACGATCATCGCACGCGCGAATCGAACCAGGATGCCTTTATGCCACGTTAACGGCGTGCGCGCTTGGCGCGCCGACCGTGATCCTGCACCGCCGCCGCGCCCCGAATACGAAACACGAACGGCATCTTATAGCTGGGGCCAAAGCGGGGCTGCTGGCCTTCGCGCGCCACAAAGCGCGCCTTCAGCAATGCCTTGGCGGCCGCCTCATAAAAGATGCGATGGGGCCACACATCAACGCAATGAAGGTTTTTGGGCCGCCCGTCTGGAGTGATCTCGAACGCCACCACCGCCATCCCCTCAACCCCGATGCGGCGCGCCGCCCGCGGATACTGCACATGCACCACGCTGGTCATCGCCCACGGCATCGGCGCCCCCTCTTCAGAGCGATAGACGACGCAACACGGCCCGTCTGGCAGATTGAGGGCCTGCTGCTCGGCCGCGTGGCGCCGCCGTCGCCGGCGCAACACATCCTGGCCCGCAACCCACACCGACACGACCAGAATGAACGCCACCGCCCCCGCCAGCATCACCGCCACGCCCGGCCCCAGCCCGGCATTGCGCATCATGCCCGTCAAACTGAGGTGCAAAATCACCACACCCACAAACAGCGTGATGACAAACGCCGCCGACAAAACAAAATTGGAGATGACGCGCGGCGCGACAACCTTGAACATGGGCGGCTCTTGCCATGTGTGCGGGCCGGCGTCTATCCGCCGCCATGCTTGCGCTGAGATGGGCGCTGCGTTCAGGATATCGGGTCAGATCATCGGCATATTGTC
>JBIKVO010000060.1:0-11277 GCA_044356795.1 Caulobacterales bacterium | reverse complement strand
ACAGCGTTTTCGCAAGCCGCATCGGCTGAAGCTGCACCCGCCGACGCCAAACAGGCCAAGGAAGAGGCCGGCTTTGGTTGGGTTTATGCGCTGTTGGGCGGGGCCGTGGCGGCCGCCGCCGTGATCGGCATTGGGATGGCGGCGGGATCGGGCGCACTGGGCCCGGCGGCGCAAAGCCTTGGCGGTCTGTTGCTGGCGGCGGCGCTGGTCTATGGCGCGACGGCGTTTCCGCGCCTGCCCGATGGCGGGCTCGACGGCCGGGCCCTGCTGCTGGGCGGGGTTGGTTTGTTTTGCGGCCTCGCGTCGGCGCTGGGTGGACATTTCCTGGTCGGGGCCTGGAGCGCGCAAGCCGGGCTTGCCGCCTGGACGGCGGCGGCCCTGGCCGGCGCGGGTTTGAGCCTTGTTTTCGGGGCGGGTTTTGCTTGGGTTGGGCTCGCGGCAGCCTTGTTGGGGCCCTTGGTGTTCCGCGTCCCGGTTGAACAGGCTGCCTCCGCCGCCGCCGCATTGGCGGCCACCGTTGCGGTTGGACTGGCCGTGGCCCGGCTGGCCGGCTGGCGTTGGATGGCTTGGGCGATGCTCACGGCGGCGCTGGCCTGGGGCGGAGGCATGGCGGCGGTGTTCGGCGTTGGCGGCGCTGCTGCGACGGCGGCGTATCTGGTTGGTGTGTGTGTGATCGCTGCGGCGTTGGCCTGGGATGCGGCGGCCGGGCCGGCTTTGTTGCTGGGGCCAGACGCGCGCCAACCCGCGCCGGACCGGCGCGATGCGGTGCTGGGCTGGCCGGAGCCGCTGGCCGTGGGCCACGCCCTGGCGTTGGGGGCCTTGGCCCTGTTGTGCACGCATTTCTTCATCACCGGCGAAAAGGCGGCCCCTGCCGGCATCGCATTGGCCGGTCTTGCGGCGGTGGCGATCTTGATCACGGTGTTCCGCGAAGGGCTCAATCTGATCGCCCTGGCGTCGGCAGGCATCGCCATGGTCACGGTGGCGTTTTGGCCGCGGGACATGGGGCCAGCGCTGGACCTCAATATCGCTGCCGCGGCGGCGCTGGTGCTTGGCCTGTTTTCGACGCTGGGCGGATGGGCGATGATGTTGCGCCATACCGCGCCGACCACCGGGGCCGTCATCGCATCGCTGGGGCCGATGGGGGCCTTGCTGGCGGCCCGGGTGCGGCTGGGCGATTTTGGCATGCCCTGGGCGTATGGGCTTGCCGCCTTGGCGCTAGCGGCGGCGATGGCGTTCGCGTTTTGGAAGCTGCGCGAGGCGAACCCGAAGGACACCCGTTTTGGCCCGTCTTCGGCGTTTGCGCTGGGATCGGCGCTGTCAGCGGCGATGGCGATCGGGGTGGGGCTGCCGGGCCTATGGCTGGCGGCCGGACTTGCAGCTTTGGCTCCCTTGGGCGCCCTTGCCGACAAACGCTTCAACCTTGCGGGCGCCCGGGCGGCGGTGGCGGCGATTGGCGCGGTGGTGGTGTATCTGCTGACGATCGGCCTCACGCCGGTGACGGGTCCCATTTCATCGACGCCGATCGCGAATGAGCTGGTGATCGCCTATGTGATTGCTGTGGTGGCGCTGTATTCTGCGGCCGCGATTATTGGACGGTCCCGCGGAGAGGGCTGGTTGGCGGAAGGCCTGCGGTTTGGCTGCATCGCCATGACGGTGGCCTTTGCGGCGTACACGGTGCGCCATCTGGTCCATGGCGGGGTGATGGCCGCGCCCTATCAGAGCGCGGTGGAACTTGGCCTGCATACGGCGATCGTGATCGCAGCGGCGGCGCTGTTGGTGGTCCGCTATGGCGCGGCGCCTGGCAGGCCTATGCTGCGCGCGGCCGATGCGGTGCTGACTGCGCTGGGCGTCTTGGCCGCAGTCGGCTTGATCCTGGTGATCAATCCGGCGTGGGGCATGTGGGCGCGCCCTGCCGCCACCGGGCTGGAGTTGGCCTATGGGGCGCCGACCGTGGCGCTTGCGGCCTATGCGCTGGTGTCGTTGCGGGGCGTCCGACCAGGGCGCACGGCCCTGGCGGCTTGCACGGCAAGTGCGTTGGGCTTTGTCTGGCTGACGCTGACCATACGCGCCGCCGCCGATGGGGTGGATCTGGCGGGCCGGGGCGTCAGTCCAGCAGCGCATTGGGGCTTGAGCTTGGGATGGATCGCCTATGCGGCGGCCTTGGGCCTGATCTCGGTGCTGGCTGCCGCGCCCGGCCTGAAACAGGCCAGTGCTGGCCTATTTATCGCTGCGCTGGTGAAGGTGCTGGTGATTGATCTCAACGGCCTCGATCCCGTGATGCGGGTGTTCGCCAGTCTGCTTTTGGGGGCGCTGGCGGTGGGCTCGGCGATGGTCTATCAGCGGTGGGTGTTCGGCCGGGCGCCGATTCTGGGTCAGAATGGTCATTCCGCCCGCCGCCGCACCGACCCCAACCTGATGCCGCCGCGAGGCTAAAGTAACCCGAGTGTCTGAGGCCATGCCCCGTCTCGCCCTTGCCATTGCCGGCGCCGCCGGGCGCATGGGGCAGGCGCTTGTGCGGGCCGTCCTTGACGAAGGGGCGGCGTCCCGCTTCGCCATCGTCGGCGCCACGGAGCGGCCAGACAGCCCTGCCATCGGCAAGGATATCGGCGTGGTCGCCGGGCGCGAAGCGCTGGGCTTGATGATCAGCGATGATCCAGCCATCGCCGCCGCCCATGCGCAAGCCTGGATCGACTTCACCAGCCCCGCCGCCACCCGCGCCGCTCTGAACGCGCTGCCGGGCGGAGTGCGCGCCGCCATCATCGGCACGACGGGGTTCACCCTCAACGACGCCGCCGCCATTGCCGCCCATGCCCACGCGCGGGCGATCGTGCAGTCCGGCAATTTCAGCCTTGGCGTGGCGATGCTGCGCCGACTTGTGCGGCAGTCCGCGGCCAGCCTGATCACCGGCTGGGACATCGAGGTGGTGGAGGCGCACCACAACAAAAAGGTCGACGCCCCGTCCGGCACCGCCTTGATGCTGGCGCATGCGGCGGCGGAGGGGCGCGGGGTGCTGCTGGATGATGTGATGACGCCCCCTTACCAAGTGGCCCAAGGCCAGCGTGCCGGCGGCGCCATTGGCATGGCGGTGATCCGCGGCGGCGGCATTGTTGGCGATCACAGCGTGCTCTTTGCGTCTGAACGCGAAGTGCTCACGCTCAGCCACCGCGCGCTGGACCGCAGTGTTTTTGCCGATGGCGCCTTGGCGGCGGCGCTTTGGGCGCAGTTTCGAGCGCCAGGGCTTTATTCGATCGACGACGTGCTCGACCGATAGGCCCGCGCCCGCGCCACCGCCTGTTGCAGCGCACTGGAAAAACTTTCGCGCTCGGGCGGGGACAGGAACGAAGCCATGCTTAGCCGCGATCCCCCCGCACTCACCAGCACCGCTTCCGGCGTTGTCTCGATCCGGGCCCAGGCCGGGCTCACCTGGAAATGCACGCTGGTCCCGCGGGGATCGGTGCGCGTCACCTGCAGGCGATCAGGGCACACATGCACCCGCTCGCTCGCGCGACCATCGCGGTAATTGATCCGGAACGCCACATACAGCAGCAGAACATCAAGCCCCAGAAATCCCACCACCGGCCACGCCCCGCGCAGCAAAAACGCAATCGCCAGCGCCAGATTGATCGCGCAGAACGCCAGGATCAGGATCGTGAAGGCCCGCGTGCTCAGCGCACGATTGGGCGTCAGCATCGCGTCCATGAACACCGGTCCGGCCGGCGGCGCGGCGGCGGACGTGCGCTCCCATTGCGGCGTCATTCTGTTACAGTTCCCCAGCCAAAAACCCTTCCTCCCGCATCCAGGCCTTGATGCGCCCGATCGCGTGCGACAGCTCATTCTTCTGGCCGAGATAATAGTGCGTCGCCCCCGCGATGCGATGGAACTGCGGCGTTATGTGCGTGAAGCCGGAGCGGATCCGTGCGGCGTGGCTGGGGGTGCAGGCATCGTCGGCGCTGTTTTCAATCATCAGCGCGGGCACGCTGACATCGCCAGCGCAGGCGGGCCCGTCAGCGCGGCTTTTCTCGCTCCATTGTGACAGCCAGGCGCGCAGGCTGGAATAGCGCGCCAGATGCGCCGGGCTCATATTCACCACCCGCGGATCGCCCATATAACACCATTGCGGTTTGCGATCGTTGGGATCAATTGTTGGGTCCAGCCAGCGCAAATCCGCCATCGTGCCATGCACCACGAAGGCATGTTCGTCGAACGGGCGGCCTGCCTTTTTCAGGCTTGCCAGTTTCTCTTCCACAAACGCCGTGATGCGGGCGATGCGGGCCTTCTGCGCCGCCCGATAGACGCTTTGAAAGGCGTCCGAGAAGGGCGGCGTTTCGGGCGGTGCGTCAGCGTAGATGTCCAGGTCGGGATCGCGGTCCGTCGGGTCTACTTCGTTGCGGATCGCGGGATCGATCCATTCGCTCAGGGTGATCGCGCGGGAGACATGGGCGGCCAGTTGCATCACGCCATCGGCAGGGATCAGACCGGCGCTGACCAGATCCACCGGATCGCCGGCCGGTGTATGGGTGATGGTCGGCCGTTCGGCCTGGGACTGGTAGAACAGGCTCAAAGATCCCCCGCCAGACCAGCCCGCCAGCACCACCTTCTTGAAGCCCAGCGTCTCTTTGGCATAGCGGACATAGCGGCCCAGATCGAGCGCCACCTTCTCCATGATCAGGGCGGTGTCATTGTGGGGGTAGCGCGAACCGCAGGTGATGACCGGCACGCCGGCATGGGCAAGGCCCACCGTCATCGGCAGATGGTTCATCAGGCCGGCGGGGTGCATGAAGATCGCAACCGTGTCGCAGGGTGGGGCGCCTTTGGGTTGAAAGAACCAACCTTCCAGCAAGACAAAATCAGCACCACCGCCATAGGTTTCTTTAAAGTCTGAAACTTCTTGGAAGATCAATGTGATTGGATTGCGATCAATGGCGTAAACGGCCATGGAATTCTCCCACAGTCTGGGCGCTGCGTTGCGGAAAGATGGCCTGGCGGCTACGAACGGTCCAGCTGAATACGAGGCACTCATGAGACCCGTCGCGGCGCTTGCGCCCAATACCCTGGCCTATGAAACCACCGCCTTGGTGAAGCCCACCGGTTTTCGCGAATACGACGCGCGCTGGTGGTTTGGCGCGCCTGGCCAGGACAAGCCGCCGGAGCTGAACCTGCTGGGCGTGCAAACCCTGGGTCTGGGCTTTGCCACCTTGGCGCATCAGCTCGGGGTCGAGCCGAAGATTGTCGTCGGCCATGATTTCCGCAGCTATTCGCAATCGATCAAGCAGGCGTTGATGCTGGGCCTGATGGAAGGCGGCATGCGGGTGCTGGACATCGGGCTGGCGCTGTCGCCGACGGCCTATTTCGCCCAGTTCGCGCTGGATTGCCCGTGCGTGGCCATGGTCACGGCCAGCCATAATGAAAACGGCTGGACCGGGGTAAAGATGGGGGCCAACAAGCCGCTCACCTTCGGCCCGGAGGAGATGGGCAGGCTGCGCGAAATCGTTTTGTCGGGCGCTGTGCAGCGCCGGCCCGGCGGGAGCCTGGAGCGTATCGACGGCATACGCACCCGCTACATCGCCGATGTCGCGAACCGGTTGAAGCTGTCGCGGCCGATCAAGGTTGTGGCCGCCTGCGGCAATGGCACGGCGGGTGCGTTCGCGCCGGAAGCGCTGCGCTTGATGGGGGCGCAGGTGATCGAGCTGGATTGCAATCTCGATTGGACCTTCCCGAACTATAACGCCAATCCCGAAGACGCTGAAATGCTGCACGCCATGGCTCTTGCCGTCCGCCAGCATGGCGCCGATGTGGCGCTGGGTTTTGATGGCGATGGCGATCGCTGCGGCGTGGTGGACAATGAGGGCGAAGAAATTTTCGCCGACAAGGTCGGGCTGATGCTGGCGCGTGATTTGTCGGCTCTGCATCCGAGTGCGGCCTTTGTGGTCGATGTGAAATCGACCGGGCTTTACGCGGTGGATCCGGTGCTGGCCGCAAACGGCGCGACAGTGGATTATTTCAAGACCGGCCATTCTTACATCAAGCGGCGCACAACCGAGCTTGGCGCCCTCGCTGGGTTTGAAAAGTCCGGCCATTTCTTTTTCCGTCCACCGCTGGGGCTTGGCTATGATGATGGCCTGATCGCCGCCGCCGCCATTTTGGCGATGATGGATCGTAACCCAACCCGCTCGCTGGCGGATATGCGCAGGGCTTTGCCGGTCTCTTACACGTCGCTGACCATGGCGGCCCATTGTGCAGATGAGGTCAAATATCAGGTCGTCGATCGCGTGGTGGCTGAGTATGTGGCCAAGGCGGCGGCGGGCGGATTGATCCTTGGGCGTCCGATCCGCGATGTGAACACGGTCAATGGCGCCCGCGTCACCTTGATGGACGGCAGCTGGGTTTTGGTCCGGGCGTCGTCTAACAAGCCGGAGCTGGTGGTCGTCGTGGAAAGCATGAGCAGCGAGGCTGATATGCGTGCGCTGTTCCATAACGAGGTGAAGCCGACGCTGGCCGGCCACCCTGAAGTCGGGGCCTATAATCAGGAGGTTTGACCTCCCCTTTTTTCGCACGCGCACACAGGTTTTCGCACTTCCCCAGCTGACCGGTTCGGCCTAGCGTTTGCGTCACCATGTCCAGCCTGGACCTTTCGGCCGCCCGCTTGGAAGCGCTCGCCCACCTTGCCTTAACAGCGGGTCACGAGATCGAACGTTTCCGCGCAGCCGGTTTCGGCGCCCGCCACAAGGAGGACGGCTCCCTCGTCACCGAGGCCGATCACGCCGCCCAGGCCATCATCCTTGATGGGCTGGAGGTGATCGCCCACGATATTCCCGTCGTCGCCGAGGAGGAGGCCGCCGCCGGTGTCGATCCTGCCTGCGGCGGCCGGTTTTTCCTGGTTGATCCGCTCGATGGCACCCGCGATTTCGTGGAAACGGACCTTGGCGAATACACGGTTAACATCGCCTATGTGGAGGCTGGCCGGCCGCGCCTGGGGGTGATTTATGCGCCCGCGCATGACGCGCTTTATGCCGGCGGCCCCAGCGGCGCCTGGCGACAGGTCAAGGGCGTGCGCGAGGCGCTGCTGCGTCCGGCGGTCCCTGCCTCGTCCGGCCTGCGGGCGGTGGTGTCGCGTCGCTCACGCGGGGCCCAGTTGGAACGCTTCCTGGCGGCGGCGGCCCCCGGTGGGCGTGTGGTGGGCAGTTCGGCCATGAAGTTTACCCGTCTGGCTGATGGCGAGGCGGATCTGTATCCGCGCTTTTCGCCAGTGTCGGAGTGGGATGTGGCGGCCGGCGATGCGCTGCTGTCGGCGCTGGGCGGCGGCGTGATGACGCCGGAGGGCGCACCGCTGCCGTATGGGCAACGCGTGCGGCGCTATGAGGTGTCCCGCTTCATAGCCTTCAGCAACGACGCAGCAAAACAGGCCGCATTGGCCGCTTGGGCGCCGGCGGGATGATCCCGCAAGGGTTGCGCTATCTGCCCGGCCATCTCACCCCCGCAGCGCAGGCAGCCCTGGTGGCGGAGATTTGGGCGGCGGCGGCATTGGCGCCCTTTATCACCCCCCGCATGCCGCGCACGGGCGCGCCGCTCAGCGTGCAGATGACCAATCTGGGCCCTCTTGGATGGCTGACGGATCAAGCTGGCGGCTATCGCTACCAGCCCCACCATCCCGAGACCGGCGCGCCTTGGCCGCCGATCCCGGCCGTGCTCTTGGATTTGTGGGAGGGGCTGTGCGGTGGCGCTGCGCCGCCGGAGGCCTGCCTCGTGAATCTTTATCGCAACACCGCCCGGATGGGGCTGCATGTCGATGCGGATGAAGCCGCCAAGGATGCGCCAGTGCTTTCAGTGTCGCTCGGCGATGTGGCGGTTTTTCGAATTGGCGGGCCATCGCGCCAAGATCCGACGCGATCGCTGAAATTGCGCAGCGGCGATGTGGTGGTGATGGGCGGCGTTAGTCGGCGCTGTTTTCATGGCGTCGATCGGATCATGCCGGGCACGTCGCGGCTTATCCCTGGCGGCGGGCGCATCAATCTCACGCTGCGCCGGGTGACGCTGCCGTGATGTGGGGTGAGGCCACACAGTCAAAAAGTTCAGCGCGATCATCGCGGTGACTTCTATGGGGGTGTGGCCTAAGGTCGCGTCTTGAAACAAGGAGCCGCCGTTGGACCAGCTCACCACGCCCGAAGGCCGATTGCCGGATTTGCACCCCTCGCGGCGTATCGCGATTGCCTCGCTGTTCACCGCTGGCTACGCGCTCAGCGTTGGGCCCGCGCATGCCCAGGCAATCACCACACCCGAAACCGGCCTGATCATCGAGGAAATCCGTTTTCCCGGTTTCAATGGCTATCAGATGCCGGCCTATGTCGCACGGCCGCAAGGCGCAGGACGCCGCCCGGCGATTATCGTGATCAATGAGATTTTCGGCATTCACGCCTATGTCAAAGACGTGTGTCGGCGCCTCGCGCAGCAGGGTTATGTCGCGATTGCGCCGGATTATTTCGATCGCGCCGGAGATCCGTCGATCCTGACGGACCTTGCGCAGATTCGTCTGATCGTCGCGACAGCAACTCATCTGCAAGTGCTTGGCGATACCGAAGGCGCCATCCATTGGCTGCGAACGCGACGCTTTGTGGCCGGCGGCAAGATCGGCGTGACCGGGTTCTGCTGGGGCGGGGCGATCGTGTGGCTCGCCTGCGCGCGGCTTGCCCATGTCAAGGCCGGGGTGGCCTGGTATGGGCGGTTGGTTCCGCGGCAGCCCGGTGAGTTTGGCTACACCGAAGATCAACTGTCACCCCTGGGCGAAGCGGGAAATCTGAAAGCGCCGGTCTTGGGCCTGTACGCCGAAAACGATCAGGGCATTGCGCTCGACACGGTCGCGCAGATGCGCACGGCGCTTGCCGCAAATGGCAATCCCACAGGCTCGCGCATTGATGTGTTCCCTGCCACGCAGCATGGCTTTCATGCCGATTATCGCCAACAATATGCGCCGGCCGCGGCGGCGGATGCGTGGGGGCGGATGCTCGTGTGGTTTGATCGTGCACTGGGAGAGCGTTGATTGGCGTTCAACGCCGCTGCACAAATACTGAGCCTGCTGAATAGCCCGCGCCGAAACTGCAGATCAGGCCGTGATCGCCGCTGCGCAAATCCTCATGGTGCAAGTGGAACGCGATGATTGATCCCGCAGAAGAGGTGTTGGCGTAGGTATCCAGCACGGTAGGGCTTTCGGTTTCACTCGCTTCATGGCCCAGCACGCGCTGTGCAATCAGGCGGTTCATGTTCGCGTTGGCCTGATGCAGCCATAACCGCTTCATCTGCGATGCGTTCAATCCCAGCTCGCCCATATGAGAGAGGATCATCTCACTCACCATCGGCACGACTTCTTTGAAAACCTTCCGTCCCTCTTGCACAAACAATTTGTCCGTCGCGTCGCGCGTGTCCGGCGCCGTGCGATTGAGGAAGCCGAAGTTATTGCGAATATTATTGGAAAACACGGTTTTCAATTTCGTGCCGAGAATGCGCCAGGCGCCGCGGGGGGCCTGATCGGCAGCTTCCAAAATTACCGCCGTGCCAACATCTCCGAAAATGAAATGGCTGTCGCGGTCGCGCCAATTCAAATGGCCCGAACAGATTTCCGGATTCACCACCAGCACCCGGCGGGCATTGCCGGCGCGGATGAAATCAGCGCCCGTCTGAATGCCGAAGGTGGCCGATGAACACGCCACATTCATGTCGAAGGCAAAACCGTTGACCCCCAGCGCCTGCTGAATTTCGATCGCCATCGCGGGATAGGCGCGCTGCATATTCGAGGCCGCACAGATCACCGCGTCGATATCGGCGCCTGTATATCCAGTCCGCGCCAACGCATCTTCACAGGCCTTTACGCCCAGCTCCGCCATCACCGAGATCTGGTCATTGCTGCGCTCGGGCAGGCGCGGGCACATCGTGTGCGGATCAAGGATGCCGGCCTTGTCTAGTACATAGCGGGCCTTGATGCCGGACGCCTTCTCGATGAACTCGACAGAGGAAGGGCTCATCGCCGCCTGCGTTCCGGCCGCGATCGCGTTGGCGTTCCGCTTGTTTTCAAGGGCCACATAGCGGTTAAAGCTATCCACGAGTTCGGCATTGGTGATCGACTGGCTGGGGGTGAACAGGCCGGTGGCGGCGATGGCGACATCAGTCACGGGCGCATCCTTTTGGGATCTCAGTATGATCGGCCTGTCATAGACGGGCTGGATGGGCGCGTCACCAATGACGCACAGGCTGATGCGCCAGCCTCACCGGTTCGCCGCCGCCAACAGCACGGCCGCCAACAGCACGGCCGCCAACAGCACGGCCGCCAATAGCACGATGGTGCAAAGCACCCTTTGCCTTGTGCGGATCGCCGCCAAATCGGCATCGGCCTTGGTCGCGCGTTCGGTGATCTAATGCCAGAATTTTCGCCATCAGTGTGGCTGGGAAGCGAAAGCACACTTCAAACGGGCACTCGGCGCCGGTCACGCGAACACCCTCCCGTGGCCCGCCGGCCCTAAGCATCAAACCACGCAGTGTGAGCGCGACCAGCGACGGCGCCTCTTCACCACACAGTCCAGACAGCAACGCCCCCCGACGGCGCGCCCAGCGTGATGGCGTAGGCCGTTGATCTGCCTTTCTCATTGCGCGATACGGTGACGGGCTGTGGCTCGCCGACCACCTGCAGCTTTGGCTTGCCGTCCGCGCTCAATGCCGCAAGGCGCGCGGCAGCCCGATTGGGCTGTTCGATGTGGCGCATGCGAAAGCGGCAGCAGGCCTTCATCGCGGCGGCCGCAAAGCACAGGATGGTAAACGCGACGCTGTGATCCACGGTCAAGCCAAGCCAATGGGCGGCGGCCGCGCGCTGATTGGCCAATTCAACGATGGCAAGCGCAGCCGTTGGCGCTCTTTTGTGGTCAGCGCCGTCATACCGGGGTGAAAGGCTCCTTCAGGGGCGTGCCGACGATTGTGGTCATGGCTTACGGCAATTCAAGATTGGCGAAGTCGCGCCGCTTGGCGATGGCTGCAATGATCGCGGTGTCAGCGCAGCCGGTGCGGGCCATCCGCGTGACCGCGGCCGTCCGGGCTGTGCGCTGTTCCGTGGCGGTCTTTTTACGATCGGGCCCGCATTGGCGATCCATAGCGCGAAACACCCTGCCGACCGGGTGAAGCGCCCGTCGCCGGCCCGCCACAGAAATTGCTGCTCGAGATGGCTCAGCGCCGGGCATTTCTGGTCCAGTTCCAGCGCCTTCGGATCTGGCCATATTCATCGGCCGAAAACGTCGGTTG
>JBIKVO010000409.1:0-3134 GCA_044356795.1 Caulobacterales bacterium | reverse complement strand
GCGGGCGGCGCGCGCACGCCTTGCTGACATCAAACCCGCCGTGATTGCGGGGTTTGGCGGGTATCCATCGCTGCCGGCTTTATCGGCTGCGGTGGCGCAGAAGCGCCCGATCCTGATCCATGAGCAAAACGCCGTTTTGGGCCGCGTCAATCGCCATTATGCGCCGCATGCGCAGGTCATCGCGTGCGCGTTTGAGCGGCTGGATCGCCTGCCGCCGGGGTGCGAAACGGCGAAAGTGGTGGTGGGCAATCCGGTGCGCGCACCGATCCGCGCCGTGCGCGAGGCGCCGTTTCCGGTGCTGTCTGCGGGTGGGCGTTTGCCGGTTCTGGTGATTGGCGGCAGCCAGGGTGCGCGCATTTTTGGCGAGGTGATTCCACCCGCGATTGCACGCTTGCCGCAGGCGATCCGCACCCGTCTGCACCTCACGCAGCAGGTGCGGGCCGAGCAGGTTGATGCGGTGAAGGCCTTCTACGCCGAGCAGGGCGTCCAGGCGGACGTGGCCCCTTTCTTTCACGATATGGCGGCGCGCTTATCGGCCTGCTGCTTGATGATTGCGCGCGCCGGCGCATCCACCGTGACAGAACTGGCAGTGGCTGGGCGCCCGGCCATCCTGGTGCCGCTGAAGATCGCGGCAGACGACCATCAAACCGCCAATGCCGAAGCCTTGACCAGCGTCAGCGCGGCGGACGCCATCGCCGAAGATGATTTTACCCCTGAACGCCTTGCTGATCTGTTGGCGGCGCGTTTGTCGGATCCGCACGGGCTTTTTGTGCGCGCCACGGCGGCGCGTGCTGTGGGCAAGCCTGACGCCGCTGAACGGCTGGCCGATCTCGCGGTGAAGATCGCGTCTAGAGAATAAGTCGCCAAACGCCGGTTGTCTTGATTTCGGCATCTTCCAGGGCGCGGGTGACGGGTACGCGATAGGTGGCCAGCGGCGCGAATTCTGTTTTCGGAAAATAGGTGCGGCCGGGATCGCCCACGATCACGGTCTTGCCCTGCTGTTGCAGGCTGTGCAGCCAGTCCAGCAACGGCTTGGCGAGATCGCGATCATAAAACAAATCGCCAACCATAATGATGTCAGCATCGACCGGCGCGCCGATCGGGTCCGTTTCGCTGGTGGACAGTGTCACACCGTTTAAGCCCGCATTGAGATGTGCTGCATGCGCGGCAAAGCGATCAATATCGATGGCGGTTGCGCGCACCGCGCCCGCTTTCATGGCGGCAATTGCAGCGATCGCGCAGCCGGATGCTATATCGGCCACGCTTTTGCCTTCGACCCGATCGGGATGATCCAAGACAAAGCGCGCCAGCGCCTGCCCGCCGGCCCAGGCAAACGCCCAAAATGGCGGCGGCAAGCCCATCTCGCCAAGTTGGTCTTCCGTCATTTCCCACAACGCCACCGCGTCATCGGCCAGATGCAAAGGGATTTCCGGCACATGCGGCGCGGCAAGAATGCGGGTATTGGCGCGGATGAAGGCCGACGCGTCGGTTATCATTGTGCCGTCTTCGGGGCCGCAATCGCCATCACCGGGCCGTAGCCGGATTGAATCTCCATGCGCGCGCCATAGCCTTTTTTAATCAGCAAGCGATGCGCCAGCGGCAAATTCCAGCACGGCAGATACATGAAAAGATGATGCTCGGCGTGATAATTGACCCAATAAGGCGCGATCAACAGGCGCTCCAACGGATTGGCCAATGTGGTGCGGGCATGGTGAAAGGGATCGGCGTGTGCGCCGACGCAGGCATGTTCTGCAATATTGCGCAGCCGCGTGACCAGCGCAAACCATGTCGCCATCGGCAAAAGCCACAGCAGAAAATACGTCCACCAGAACCCCGCAGCGGTCAGCCCTGCACACAGCACGCCATTGACGATCCAAAAGCGGATCGCGCTATCGCTCAACACCGCAGCCGCGGCGGGCAGGCGATCGGCTTTGCCCGTGATGCGCAGAAAGAACGGGCCAAGGCGTTGCTTGAGAAATGTTTGTCCGCTGAGATCGCGCACCACTTTGCGCCACAGGCTGCGTCGACTTGTCGGGAAGGGGGCCGACAGGCTTTTGTCTGGATCGTCGGCGGTTTCGGTGAATTTGTGGTGCTTGAGATGATAGGGGCGGTAGGCCACGAGATTGGCGCCCACGGGCGCCGCGCAAAGCCATTGCCCCACCCAATCATTGATCGCCTGGTTGGGGTGCAGCGTCCCGTGAGCGGCCTCATGCATCAAGATGGCAAGCCCTAATTGCCGGGTTCCGATGACCATCACCGCAAGCAGGAATGTGATCGGATTGGGCCAGAGCACAAACAGGGCGCCGGCGGCGGCGATCGTCGCCCAGCACGCAGCGACCAGCGCCAGCCCTTTCCAAGACGAGCGCGCGGTCAGGCGCGCCCATTCCTCAGGCGTGAACACAGTCTTGGGATCGATGCGGTCAACAGCGGGCATAGACGATTATAGCATCATTGACGTAACGGCGTTGCAAGCCCTGAACATAAGACTGCCGCTGGCGCGGGACGCCGGGTTTCACATGTCCAAAACGCTAGGCCGGGCTGAAGGTGATCCAGGCGGGGATCGCCATGCACAACACAACGAAGGCCCAGCCCACGGTTTCGTTGCCGCGAAATGCGGTCAGCGCGCTTGCCGGGGCATTGTCTTGCACGCCGTTCACAAGCGGCCAAATCAGGAACGCGCCAATAAGCCCCAGCGCAATTGCGGGCGCTGCCTGTGCGCTGGCGACATAGAGGCCGGCGGCCAACAAAAACAGCGCCGCGCAATAGCAAGCCACAACAAAGCCGCGCCAGCCCGCACCAAGGCGCCGCGCGCTTGATCGCACGCCAATCAGCGCGTCATCCTCTTTGTCCTGCAGGGCGTAGATCGTGTCATAGGCGATCGTCCAGATGACGCAGCCGGCATATGTCAGCCAGATCTCAAGGCGCAGCGCGCCATGGATTGCCGCACCCGCCACAAGAACGCCCCACGAAAACACAAGACCAAGCCAAATCTGCGGCCACCATGTTATGCGCTTCATCGCCGGATACAGCGCCACCAGAGGGATCGCGGTGAGCGCCGTGACTTGCGCCAGATTGAGCGGCAAACCCGCATAAAGCTGTGGCGTTTGTTCGCCCGGGAGCGCCAACCAGACGCA
>JBIKVO010000408.1:0-3140 GCA_044356795.1 Caulobacterales bacterium | reverse complement strand
TGGCGGCTGGGATGCACTGAAAGAAGCGCGATGGCGCCGGGCGCAGACGATGGGTCTTGTGCCGCCCGGCGCCGCGCCTCCGGCCGTGCCCGCCACGATGCGGCCATGGGCTTCACTGACACCCGAGGAGCAAAGACTTCAGGCGCGCAGCATGGAAGTCTACGCCGGCATGCTGGAGGCGATGGACCATGAGATTGGCCGTCTGATTGCACACCTCGACGGCGCCGGCGAGCTGGCGAACACTGTCTTCTTCATCACATCCGACAACGGACCCGAGCCGAGCGCACCCGGCGCACAGACGGGCTTTCCCACATGGATGCGCCTTCACGAATACGCCCGGTCCATCGAAACGCTCGGTGAGAAAGGCAGCCACAATTGGATCGGCCCCGAGTGGGCGACCGCCGTCGCGACGCCGGGGCATCTCTTCAAGTTCTACGCGACAGAAGGCGGGACCCGCGTGCCGCTGATCGTTTCGGGCGTCGGCGTCGCGGCGGGTCTGCGCTCGGAAGCCAACGCCTACGTCACCGACATCACGCCAACCATCCTGGCGATGACCAACGCCGGCGCCGCCGATCGCACGAGCGTGAGCATTGATGGCCGCAGCCTGCTGCCGATCCTGCGCGAGGGCGCTCGATCCGTTTACGGTCCGGACGACGACATCGGGATCGAAGTCTCCGGCAACGCCGCGCTCATCCGAGGCGACCTCAAGCTCCTGCGTATCGGCCCGCCCTACGGCGACGGTGCCTGGCGGCTCTTCGACGTTGCAAACGATCCGGGCGAGACCCGCGATCTCAGCACCGAACGCCCCGGCGACTTTGCAGCCCTCAAGGCGGGCTACGCCGCCTACGCCGCGAGAAACGGCGTACTTGAGATGCCGGATGGCTATGCAGCCGAGCGGCAGGTAAGTGCGAACACCATTGCGCGGCAGATCGCACAGTATGGCTGGATCCTCGCGCTCATGGCCCTGGCGACGCTTGCGGCACTGACATTCGCCGTCTCCGCCGCTGCGCGCGCATGGCGCCGGGGCCGGCGATGACGCGCGTCGAGGCGGATGGCGCCGCGCTCCGTCTCCACGGTCTCACGCTGTCTTATTTCACCGGCAAACTGGAGGCCTATCTGCGCGTGAAGGGCGTCGCCTATGCGTTTGTCGAAATGGACACGCGCGATTTTCGCCGATGCGCAAGAGAAAGCGGCGTCCTGCAGATGCCGCAGATCGAAACCGCAGACGGGCGTTGGCTGACCGACACCACCGCAATCATGCAACACTTTGAGCAGGCTCTGCCGATGCCCGCAGTCCGTCCATCCGCGCCCGCCATCGCCTTCGCCAGCATCCTGCTAGAGGATCTGTTCGACGAGTGGCTGTGGCGTCCCGCGCTCTACTACCGGTGGGCCTTCGACGAAGACAGCCGGCTGATGAGCGCGCAGATCGCGCGGACCATGATGCGCGACGTGCCCGCCCCTCTCTGGATCCGTCGACAGATCATTCTCGCGCGCCAGCGAACCGTCTACCTGCGCGATGACGGCGTGACACCCGAAACATCAAGGCAGATTGAAACGCTCTACCTGGACACGCTCGACGCACTGGAGCCGATCTTCCGGACCCGGCCGTTTCTTCTCGGCGCACGCCCGTGCGAGGCCGACTTCGGTCTCTTCGGTTCGATGTTCCGGCATTTCTTCAGCGATCCCACGCCGGCCGCGATCATGCGAGAGCGCGCGCCCGCCGTCGCGCACTGGGTTACACGGCTGTGGGCGACACGTCCGGGCGACATCAAGGACGCGGCCCCGATCAGCGCGCTTCCTGACGATCTTGCGCCGTTCTGGAAAATGGCGTCGCACCACTACCTGCCCTACCTTGCTGCCAACGCGACGGCCGTCGCAGCGCACGAAAAAATCGTCGCCTACGAAGTGGACGGGCTTGCCTGGCGCGTGCCGGCATCGCCTTACCGCGCCCAATGCCTGATTGCTCTGCAGCAACGCTTTGCAGAGCTCGCGCCGACGGATCAGCGCCATCTCTACCATTTGTTGGACAAAGGCGCAGGCATCCTGGCGGCGCCGCCGCAGGCCGTTGTGTCTCCTCCGCACGGAAGTGGCCGCACGCCGGTGGACCGCCACTGGAACGGACGCATTCGGCGTTGACGGGAACGTATAATGACACTCATTGTGTCTAAAAAAGAGAGAAGAAGACAAGCCATGGCAGCTGTCCAATCCGGCAAGCCCATCGCGTTTCTGGGCGCCCCGCGGTCGCCGTTCGCGCACAAGATACTGGCGCGGCTGCATTATCGGCGCGTGTCGCACGCCGTGCACCGGGCAACTGTCACGCGCCGGACGGATACCTCGCCTCCAAGGTGGGACCGCTCCCGACATTCTGTTTCCCGGCCGGCGATGGCGGCATCGAAGCCGTTGTCGATGCGACGCCAATCATCGATGGACGGACATGGACACGCCCGACATCCCCTTATCAAGGCAAGTGTCACAAATGGATTCGCGACACCTTCAACGAATTGTACCCGGTGGACGCTGACGTGGTGCGTGACGTCAGCGCCGGCACGGGCGTCGACGCCATTCTCCCATAAGAACCCCGCGCACAGGCGAAATTCATGCTGAAGAAGATCCTCATCGGCCTCGTCGCGGTCCTCCTGATCGGCGGCGGGGTGGCCTGGCTCAATCGTGAAGCCATCTTGCTTGAGGTCGTGAAACGCTCAACGGTTGCGCAGCATCCTGTAGCGCCCAATCGCGCCGTCGACTGGGCACAGGGACCGGCGTCGCCAGCCGCAGCGGATCGGCCGCCGAACATCATCTTCATTCTCGTCGATGATCTCGGCATCAACGACCTTTCGACATTCGGCGGCGGCGTCGCCGATGGCCGCGTGCCGACGCCGCACATCGACGCCCTCGCCAAGAGCGGCGTCTCGTTCCGGCAAGCGTATTCCGGCACCGCAAGCTGCGCGCCGTCGCGAGCGATGATCATGACTGGCCGCTACCCGACCCGTACCGGTTTCGAGTTCACACCGACGCCGGACGGCATGGGCAAGATGATCACGACGATCGGCGCGGCGATGGGCAGGAGTTCAAACCTCCCCCCGCCGATCTATCACGCCGACGTTGCGGATCGTCTGCCACCCTATGCCCGCCAAGGCCTG
>JBIKVO010000407.1:0-3148 GCA_044356795.1 Caulobacterales bacterium | reverse complement strand
CGCGGAAGGCAGCCCCACCATGGGGGGAACGGTGCATCTGTTTGATCGCCGCAGCCGCACGGTGCGCAAGCTGATGGCTGTGCGCCCGGCTCTGGCCGGGGTGGCGCTGGCCCCGATGCGGGCCGTGGAGATCGCCGCCCGCGATGGCCAGACCCTGGTTGCCTATCTCACCGTGCCGGCCGGAATGGACCAGAACGGCGATGGCCGCCCCGATGCGCCGCTGCCGCTGGTGTTGGCGATCCGCGATCCCGCCGTGCCGCGCGATCACGCCGCCTTCCGTGTCGACCACCAATGGCTGGCGAACCGGGGTTATGCGGTGCTGAGCGTCAACTTCCGCGGCTCGATTGGCTTTGGCAAAGCATTTCAGGCGCTGGGCGCGGGTGCGTTTGGGGCCGGGTTGCAGGCGGATCTTGAAGATGCGTTGAACTGGGTGGTGCAGGCGGGGGTTGCGGCCCCTGGGCGGCTGGCCACCCTGGGTGAAGGGCTGGCGGGCGCGGTTGCGCTGACGCTGGCGGCGGGGCTGCAGCGGCCGGTGGCGTGCACGGCGGCGCTGGGGCCGGTGATTGATCCGTTGGCGCTGCCAGAGCGCGAGCGCACACCCTCGGCGTGGGCGCGGTTTGTCGGGGCAGGCCGCAGCCCGGCAGACATCGCCCGCATCACGGGAGCAGGCATTGCAGCCCGGATAAACGCCGTGGCCGGACGGGTTTTTCTGGTTGCAGGTCCGCCGCAAGAAAGCGCCGTGGCCAATTTGGCCGCTGCGCTTCAGGCCGCGCAGAAGGCGGTCGTGCTGGTGGAGCCGGGGGATGCGGTACGGCCGCTGCTGGATCGGTTTTTCGCTGCCTGCCTGGGCGGCCGGTCGCAGGGTCTGCCGACGGGCGCTGACGCCTCGATCCGTTTGGGGGCGGAGGTTTTGGCAGGAGCGCCATGACCGAGGTCAGGGTAGCCTGGCGCGGATCAGAAAACCGAGCTTGTCATTTCAGCGCGTTTTCCGATCAAATCCGGACAGCTCACGCGCTACCGCTCAGTCGCTCAGGACGAGCGCCCAGTCTGTTAAGTTTAACGCAGATTTCCCCAAGCCGACCGTGTGCGGTCGGCTTGGGGATGCCTTGTTCTCAGCCATTGGCAACGAGGCGTAAGGCGCGGCGCAGTTCGTCCGGCTCGCCATAGGCGCGCTTTTTCTTGGCCTGTTGCGGCTGGAAGGCCATCTGCGCGTGCTGGCTGCAATAGGCGCCCTCGCAGCGCTCACGGCCGCAGAACGCGAATTCATCAGTGCCCGGATCGCCGATCGGCCATTTGCAGACACGGTCTGACAGGGTGAGCACGGTGGTGACGCTGCCGTCGTCGCGGCGCAGCGGCTCCAATGGCGGCACAACCGTGAGGATCGGCGGGCTCGCCGTGATGCGGGCGCGTACCGCACCTGGCGCACTGGTGGCCGCAATCCGAGGCCGCACCTGCGGACGGGCCGGCCGCTTGGCCGGACGCGACGGCGTCGCGCGGCCCGCAAGGCCAAGGCGATGGACCTTGCCAATCACGGCGTTTCGGGTCACCCCGCCGCCCAATTGCTTAGCGATCTGGGCGGCCGAATGGCCTTCCATCCAGAGCTTCTTCAAAAGTGCCACGCGATCGTCAGTCCATCCCATAATAAGCCCCTATGATTTCAGTTGCAAAAACAGCCGCCAAACCACTCGCCCAAAAGCAGCTTGGAAGCCCCGGCGCCGCCCTGTGAAGGGATCTCTTCTTGCGGGTTGCGAAGATCTCTCGACCCCATCCAGCGGCATCACCGTCAATCTATCGTACCCCTTCGCAGCCGACACACAAGTTGTAGTGGGGAGTTCCCCAACGGTTACTCACAGGTTCGGCCGCTTTCCCCACAGGGCGATGCGCCGGTTTGAAGGAAAGACGCCTTCAAATGACGCGCCAGGGACGGCCCGGGATGGCGCCGCGGCGGCCTCGCTGGACAAGCGCTTGGAACCGGCGTTAGTCGCAGCGAAATCGCCTGCGGTCATCTCGGCGCAGTGGGCAAAATATGCCGTGCGCGGGCCAAGAGAACTGTAAAAGTAGTTAATAAATCGTTAAGCGCAATCAAGGGATAGCGTATGCCAGACGCGACAATACCATCTGTTGATTTGGGTGCAGGTGGAGGAAGGGGTCTTGGCGCACCTCCGGCGCCGCCGCCGCCGCGCCGTTATCCGGGCATGAACTGGATTGGCCTGCAGACGCTGACTAGGCGGGAAATCATGCGCTTCATAAAGGTGTCGGCGCAGACAGTGGTTGCGCCGCTGATCTCTACCGTGTTGTTTGTGATGGTTTTTGCGCTGGCGCTGGGGGGCAAGGGCGGGCCGATCGCCAGCGTCTCCTATATCGATTTCCTGGCCCCCGGACTGGTGATGATGGCGATCATCAATAATGCATTTCAGAATGCCTCCTCGTCGCTGATCATCGCCAAGATCCAGGGCAATGCGGTGGATTTCCTGATGCCGCCGCTCAGCCCGCTGGAATTGACGATCGCGTTTCTGGCTGGGGCGGCGGCGCGGGGGCTGGTGGTGGGGCTTGCGGCGCTGGCGGCGGTGGCGATGTTCGCCAATGTGATCCCCCAGCACTGGTGGGCGGCGATTTTGTTTGCGGTGTGCGCTTCGCTGATTTTTGGCGCGATCGGCCTGTTGGGCGGAATCTGGGCCGACAAGTTCGACCATCTCGCCGCAGTGACCAATTTTGTGGTCACGCCGCTGACGTTTCTGTCCGGCACCTTCTATTCGATCGACCAATTGCCCGAACCGTTCGCCGCCATCGGCCATTACAACCCTGTGTTTTTCCTGATCGACGGGTTCCGCTATGGCTTTATCGGCCATGCCGATGGGCCGCTGGCGCTGGCTGCGGGCGTTTCGGTGGTGATCGCGGCAGTGTCGTGTGCGGCGTGCTGGTATGCGCTGAAGAAAGGTTGGCGGCTGAAAGCGTGACGCGGGCCGGGGCTTTCGTCGAGCGCGCTGTGTTGGTAGAAGGCGTGCATGGTGTGCAAGCGTGCGACTCGAATTCTCCGCCCGGCCCGCGTCTGAGGATCGCCTCCGCGGGACCGGGTTATTGTGCGTCGATATTTTCCCCCTTGATGTGAGCACTCGCCATGGCCGATGCGCCGTCCGCCCCGCGTGAT
>JBIKVO010000406.1:0-3149 GCA_044356795.1 Caulobacterales bacterium | reverse complement strand
CGATCAAGCGCCGGCTGCGCGAGACATATCGCGGCCTTGATCCGGTCGCGCTGCTTTCCGAAATCTTTAAGTGTCAAACGGAGCTCGGCGATCGGATCGGCCGGCGCGCAATTGCCGTCGCGCCGGCCGCGCCGCCACAGACTGCGCCCCGTGTGTTTGCCAAATCGCTTGGCGCTATAAAAACCGAAGTTCGGGCGACGCATCGCCACGCCAAGCGAAAGGACAAGACGCGGATCCGCATGCCCTTGAAGCTTGATCCACATCTGGCCGAAAGAGAAGGCTGGTGTGCGGCTGAGCCGGCAATCACCGCGCTCGCGATCCTTGGCCGGCTGGGCGTAATCGATCCCGCGACATTTGATCAAAAGCAGCACTCGATCGTGCAGCGGCTGCTGAAGAAGCTAAGGGCCAAAGCCACGCGCTTTTCCCAAGGCTCAGACCTTGAGCCGCATGGACGTGTCGCCGGCCGCAGCGGTGACGCCCCCCCAGTCGGGCTACGCCCGCCTTCCGGTCCGTCACCGCCAATAATGCCGCGAGCGCATTGCTTTTCACCGCATGATTATGCCGACCCCCAGACTAACAATTCTTCCTGAGGCAATACGAGGGTCACATTTGGACGCCGATTGACAGCTAGATCGCCAATGGCGAAAACCTGCTGCTCTTGGGCCCGCCCGGGGTCGGCAAGTCGCAGGTATCCGCGACGGGCAGGATCGGTGACGCCACAGTGTGAAGCCGTCGCGTGTTTGCGATCGCAACGGCCTTATGGCCTGACAGTATGCACGCCCAAAGCCCTGCCCGCCCTCACCATTCTCTCGTCCAGGGTGAGAAGCGGAGGGCCGGATCGCTGCGCGATCGCTAGGTGCAAGGCGTCTGGCGTGCGCAAACCCGGATCAAATTGGCGCACAAATGCTGAGGCTTGCAAAACATCCGTATTCAACACGTCGATCCCTTGCGTATCGCGGGCGCGCCACGCATCGAAATCATTGAGCCGGCTCTGGGCGATCTGTGCGGTCAAGGCGCCTATTCGGACCAGTCGCGCAAGGAGCTGGCGACTTCGCCTGCCGCAAAATCGCTGACGATCGGCCGCTCGTCCAAGCCGGCGACCAAAGTGTCGATCGCTGCGCTTTTGGCCTCCTGGACCAGCATCGGCAAGAGCGCATGGGGCTCCAAAAAAAGCTCAATGCTCGTCCTTATAAACGGCGTTCAACAGTTCCACCGACGTCAGTCCGACCGGACCGGCCCGCCTTTCTTTGAGTCGTGCGTAACTCGCCGGGTTGCGCGATTTTTCAGCTGCAACTGGACGCAGCTCTACCACCGGATGACCATGACGCGTGATGATGACCTGCTCATCGGCTTTGGCCTTGTCGATCAGGGTTGGCAAGCGGTTCTTCGCATCCGCCACGCTGTATCGAGCCATCCTTGTCCATATCGCAAATTATATCCATTGCAGGGTCATTTTTCCCGCTCCGGTCAATCCCTGAGCGAAAAAATGGCGCTTTGAAACGTCTTATTCTTCCAGTTTTGCTGCGATATTGCCGGCGATTTCTCTACCGTCCGGCGCAAAGGGTCATCGGCAAGATAGGCGTATTGCTGGGTGGTTGAGGCGTGGCTGTGGCCAAGCATGCCGCCTGTCAAAGAGAGCCCGACGCCCTGGCGGGCGTCGACGCTGGCGAACGTATGGCGCATATCGTGAAATCGAACGTCCGAAAGCCCTGCCTGGGCCCGCAGCCGATCTCCCCCGACGATACCGCCGGAGCGCCCGATATCGTTCTGGGCAGCGCCCGCGCTGCCCAGAACGACCGGCGAAGACTGCGATTCGTAAGACTGGGTGTCGCCTTGTCTCGTAAATCTGGGTGACGCTTGACAGGCGCGTCAATCCAAAGCGCCGCGATGACAGACTTTATTCGATGAGCCTTTATTCGATGAGCCTTTATTCGATGAGCCGCAATCGCTTATTGACGCCGACAGTGCTGACTGAACCGATGGCCTCGAGGAATTCGTTGAGCGTATCGACATCAAAATAATAATCCGGGCCCGACGCGCATTGCTGCATGAAGGGGGCGACGTGAACGTTGCCCCGCAGAAAGATTGCAAAGATTTCGATGTCGTCGCCCTTCATCTGATTGCAGACGCGCACCAAGTTGTCGAAACCATTGGGCGACCCATTGTTCCAGCCGTACTGACTATTGGCCGGAAGGCCGTTGAGCACCTCGAACTCATAAGCTGTGGTGTGCCCATCGGTGATCATGACCGCAATTTTGCGCACCTCGCTTGCCGGCCGCGGATAATTGGCGACGCCCCACAATCCTTGCCATTCGGTTGAGAGAAGCCGCCATGCCCAAGCCATGCCGTCGTCCATCCGGCCCGTGCCTGCGCGATTCAGGCCGCTACCAAGCGCAGTCCGCAGCGCCGACGGGGTCTCAAAGGGTCCTAGAATAGCGGAACTGGAACAAGCAGGCAGGCCTGGAGCGTTCAGTGACGAGATCACGTGCCCGGGCGCTGTCGGAAAGAACCGCGTCGCGGTGGAGGTTGGTCTTGTGTCGCTCAGCCAGTGGCCCCAACCGGCTTGGGTCACTTCAAGCGGCTCAACACAGCCGTTCCAGCCCACGGGCGCAGCGACCCTAAGCCACGCGGAGCGGTGCGTCCCGATATTGACCCGATCGGTGAAGGGGACGACGGAAGCACGCAACCCGTTGTTTTGGCCGTTGTCGAGTTGCTCCAGGGTGTCACGAATCGCGTTCAGGGCTGCGACCTCGTTGTTGCCTGACGCCATCGAATTCGTGACGTCGATGGCGAAAGCGATTTCGGTCGGACGCGCGCTGGACGCGGTGGCGGCGGCGTCCGCGGCCACGCTCAAGCTCCCATCGCCGACCCAGTCGCCAAAAATAGACGTCACACTTCCGACAGCTTTCACCGTGACGGCATTCCCAGTCCAGGCAAAGCTCGGTGCGCCGGACAGGGTCACCCGTTCACCGAGACTGGCATGGAGCAGGGCGGCGCCCTCTGTTTCCGCGCGCGTCTGATCATTTGGCCCAATTCTGGCTGCCGCCAGCGCAGCCGCGTCTACCGCATTTTGCAGATCCGTCCGGCGCATCAAGCCGTTGGTGAAGTCTATCGCCACGCCATTGAGCGCCAGGAGCGGCGCCGCCATG
>JBIKVO010000405.1:0-3152 GCA_044356795.1 Caulobacterales bacterium | reverse complement strand
GATCAAAGACATGGGCTTTGACGCCCCCTTGGCCGACACCGCGTTCGTCGCCAATTGGACCATCGCAGAAATGAACCAACGCGGCGCAAAGAGCGTTATCTCGCAGCGTCCGTAATAGATCACGCCCCTCGACATCCACGCCGACATCGACATATGGCGCCGCCTCATCGAGAATGTATTCGCCAAGCTCAAAGAATTCAAAAGTCGAGCCATGCGGTCGGAAAAAATCGACCGCAATTGCAGCGCCATGATCTGGGCATGTGCTGCGATCATCAACGCGCGCTGAGGCTCAAAAGGCCCTCAGGGAAATGCTGATCCGATGGCATCGGATCGGAATGCCCGAACTTTTGATTGAGTGCGTTTTCGAACGAGCAACCGGTTTCCACTTGATCGGAAAACGCGCTAGCAGCCCTCGTTGGTATCCAGCCAACCCAAATCCTCCCCGCGCGCGCCTTTCGCTTTTGTTGCGTCGTAGCAGTCGCCGCCTGGGTCCTTGGCGGGGGCACGAAAGAAGATCAAATCCTGCTCGCTTGCATGGTGCGGTGCGCTGGCGGCAACCGGCGTCAAGGTCGCATCGCCCGCTAGAGTGACGCGGCAATCGGTGCGCGCTTCATCCACGCGTCCAAACCGCACCGTCGCACCCGTCGCATCGCGAATGCCCCACACAGCGCCGCGTTCGCGCAGCCCGGCATCCTTCGCGATGCACGCATCAATCGCGCCAATCAGATTGATCAGATCATTGCTCCAGCGCGGATAAGCGCAGCCCTTGCGCGGGGCCTCGGCGCCAATCGTCACCGTGGCCTCATAGGGATAAATGATGTCGCTCATCTGATCGCTGCAGCGACTTTTGCGCAGCGCCAGTGTCAAATCGCCGGACGCAAACAGGATCACCCCGGCATTCGCCTGTACCGGTGCGCGATAGGCGCGATCTTCTGGCGGTGCTTCGGCAGCGTCCGTCTCGGGCGAAGAAAACACGATTGACCGTCCGGCATTCACAGTCACCGCCCAGAAGGGCTCCGTCCCCCGCGCCACCACGTCGCCGCGCAGTTCCGCCAATGGGTTGCTGGCGGGGGGGAGTGGTTCGACCGCCACCCTGGGGGGCTGCGCGTCTGGCGGTGCTGGCGCCGAAACCGAGGGGGCGTCAGCGGGAGCTGGCTGTTGGCCGCACCCGGCCAGCCCAAGCCCGCCCGCGAGCAACAATCCGATTGCGATCGCCGTCCAAAACCGCATTCTGGCCCCCAAAGTCCAAAACTCGGCGGGAGGATGGCCACCATGCGTTTAAAAGACAAGGTCTGCGTCATTACCGGGGGCTGTTCGGGCATCGGACTTGCGGGGGTGGAACTGTTCATGGTCGAAGGCGCCTCGATTGTTTGCGCCGACATCCAAGACGACAAAGGCGCAGCGCTTGGCGCCCGGTTCCCGGCGGCGCGCTTCGCCTATGCCCATTGCGATGTCCTTGAAGAAAGCCAAATCAAGGCCGCGCTTGATCTGGCGGTCGCCCGTTTCGGGCGCCTGGATGTGCTGTGGAATAATGCCGGCGCTTGCACCGCACCCGCTGGGATCGCCGATATCGCGATCGCCGATTTTGATCGCGAAATCCGCCTGTTACTCACCTCTGTTGTCGCCGGCATCAAGCACGCCATCCCCCACTTCACCGCCCATGGCGGCGGCGCGGTGGTGAATACGGCCTCGATGGCGGCGCTCCAGATCGGGCACGCCCCCTTCGCCTACGCCACCGCCAAAGGCGCCGTGAAATGGATGACCAGCCAACTGGCAGTAGACCTTGCCCGCGCGAACATCCGCGTGAACTGCCTCTGCCCGGGCTATATTCCCACCAGCATTGTTGGCCGCGGTCTCGGCCTTCCCGTCGATCAGGCCGACCAATTGGCCGCCCAAATCGCCGCTGGATTGCGCGATGCGCAACCCCTGGCCGGCCCGATCCCCGCAAGCGCCATCGCGGAGGCCGCGGTGTTTCTGGCGTCGGATGCGGCGGCTTATGTCACGGGGCATGCACTGGTGGTGGATGGCGGCAACAGCCTCGCCCCGCCCCATGCCTGGGACGCCAGCATCACCCCGCCTTTGTTGAAGGCGCTTGGGCCTGATCTTGCGCAGCCCTAGCGCGTTTTCCGATCAAGTGGAAATGGGTTGATCGTTCGAAAACGCACTCAATCAAAAGCTTGAGCATTCCGATCCGAGCCTATCGGATCGGAAATTGCCCTTGGGTGAGGCGACACACGCAGAGAATTCAACGTGCAGACGCGTGGGCGGCCAAGGCCGAACCAGCCTTCCAGGCCGTCTTCCGAAACCGCGAGCATCTCCATCCATGTCTGCCAGAATCGGCGTTCGCGCGCCGCAGCGAGCACAAAAAACCCATAGTAGAGCAGATTGTCTTCGGTCGGAAACAGCCAATCGCCCTGCATGCGCCGACGCCCTAGCAGGCCGCGAAAATTGTCCAGGCGCAAGGCGGAATTTTCCCTGATGCCTGCGAATGTATCGATTTGATCGCGATTTTACGGCATTTTTGGAGGAAATCTGCCCATCTGGGCCGATTTTTCACGGAGTCCGGGCGTGATCATGCCGCCGCCAGCAGCTTTGGCAACCGGATCAGGTTGCATGCAGCGGCCGTCAGCGTGGCCATCCAAGCGACACGTTTGTGGCCCTTGTGGCGGGTCTTGTGCATGCCGCATTATTTCCAGCATCCAGAAGCCAGAGAAATGGAATCACCGTTCGCGCCACAGCGAAAGACTATTTCCGCAACCTGCTAGAAACTCTGCCCATCTGCCCATGAGGTCTCGCCGCTTGTCGAACAGATCCCCGCGCCGGTAGGCCGCCTCCACCTTGCTCCCGGGCGCGGCGCTTGTAGCCGCTGCTCGGCAACGGTCTGGCAAGATTTAAAGCAAAGCGACCGTCTCAAGCCGTCTCACTCGGCGACACCCTGACGCGACCGCTTTGTTACCAAATCGTTTCCAAATTCTCCCGGGTCAAAACAGCGACCCCTCGCCACCTTTAAAAACGCTTATATTTCAAGAAGATCGATGGTGGACGCGACAGGGATTGAACCTGTGACCCCTACGATGTCAACGTAGTGCTCTCCCGCTGAGCTACGCGTCCGATCCGATGCTAACGCATTGAGATCTTTGGATTTTTTCGGC